>JABDJV010000370.1 GCA_013003295.1 Pyrinomonadaceae bacterium
GGCAGTGACATTACGAGCGTAACGATCAATGCGCCAAATATGATCTTTAATACGTTTGATTTTTCCCAACGCTTCAATTGCTTGAGGAACCATTCGCCCGTCAGATACGAGACAAAAACAGCGGAAAGCAGAGCGGCAACGACTGTCAATGCACCGAGAAGAAGGGCAAGCGGCAAACCGGCAACTGTGATCAGCAGAAGAAGCAAAAGGATCGGCATCGCAAGTATCACGAGCAAACCGATTAGGAACGATTTTCCTGTATGCGCCCTTATCGCTGTTGCAACGCGGTCTGTCCAAACCGGAGAAAACCATACCGCAACGAGCCCCAAAACCGTGATCCACAGGAATCTTATAAACCAGCCGCCAAACCAATTTCGGATTGAAGAACCGGTGGTTTGCGTTGATTCGATCTTACGGTGCTCGACGTTGCCGAAAACCTTGGCACCGGAGGAAACTATCGGTTCGTTCGGGCCATGTACCACTAAATTTCCCAGAACCTTCGCACCAGGATCAAGTGATACATTCTGTGCGTAAATTTCGACGTCTCCGCCGACTTCGGAGGAAATTCGAACGTTCGCTGCCGATACTCTTAGATTGCGATTGATGCGTGCTTTTATGTCAACCGTGCTTGCGGCGATCCGAACATCATTTCCGATCGTCCCATCTTTCTGTATGATCACCGTGCTTCCTGCGAGCATCGCATTGTCCGAAACGGGGGCATTGACAAAAATCTGGGCTCCGGCAGCCCACAGGTCGTTTCCGACCGGCGCATTGATATTCACATTCGCGGCTGCGGCCATGACATACCCCAGAGCCCTTTCGGAAATCGTTACATTTGCACCAGCGACGGCAACATCGCCGATCGTACCCTCAGATTTAACATCGATATTTTGTCCTGCTGACAGAAAATCTTCCGGTGGTTTTACCGGCGAGCTTTCCACGGATTCCTCAGTTTTTACTGGAGCACGGTCAGGAGCGGAAGATTCGGTTTTCTTCGTTTCCGGTTGCTGTGCGAAAGTACTGGTTATGAAAATGATTCCAAAAACCGCAATCAACGATATAAACGCTTTATAAACATTGATTTTTGCATCTTTCATTTTTTCATCTCCTTCTCTGTTTGATCTCTAACACTGATTGAAATAGCGCTAGACGACTGTATAAACATCTTTCAATAGATCCTCGATTGGTTCCCATTTGCCGGCTTCGGCGTAGGCGACGGCAGACGCGATTTCGGATTCGATCTCCTTTTCAACTTGGCTGATCTCATCTTTTGAGATAGTGCTTTCCTGCAATAATTCCTTCTGAAAACTCGCGATCGGACAACGCTCTTTCCATTCTTCGACCTCGTCTTTGCTCCGGTAGAGCTCCGGGTCGTACATCGAATGGGCACGAAAGCGATAGGTGCGCGCTTCAAGAAGAAAAGGCTCGCTTTTCGTTCGCACGAAATCGATCGAACTTTTGGCCGATTCTTCAACTTCCTTTACGTTCATACCATCGATCGCTGCGCTGTCGATTCCGTATCCTTCGGCCTTTTTGGCGATATCGGTTTGAGAATGACTCCGGGCCAGAGCAGTTCCCATGGCATATAGGTTGTTTTCGCAGATAAATAGGACCGGCAGTTGCCAAAGGGCCGCCAAATTCATCGATTCGTGAAATTCACCCTCAGCGACCGCCCCCTCGCCAAAAAAACAAACCGTGATGGAAGAATTACGCTGCATTTTGTCAGCCAGAGCCAACCCGACCGCCATCGGCAACCCTCCTCCGACGATCGCATTCCCACCGTAAAAATTCTTTGAGGCATCAAAAAGGTGCATCGAGCCGCCTCTTCCCCGGCTGCATCCGTTTGATTTGCCGTACATCTCCGCCATGATCGCGCCGGGCGGAACACCACGCGCAAGTGCATGGCCGTGTTCGCGGTAAGTCGCCACGATCCGGTCTTCAGGTGTGAGAGATTGCATAACGCCGACAGCCACCGCTTCTTCGCCAATGTAGAGATGGAGGAAACCGCGAATTTTTCCCGAGCTGTATAGCTCAACCGCTTTTTCTTCAAAGCGCCGAATGAAAAGCATCTGACGAAAGATCTCCTGCTTTCGTTTCGTATCGGCTTGCACCGAAGTTGTCTCGATCGCGCTGGCTTTTTTCATTGATCGCTCCTTCGCCTAAGATAGATAAACCAATAGAT
>JABDJV010000387.1 GCA_013003295.1 Pyrinomonadaceae bacterium
GAGTTGATACCGGCTCGAGGATTCGTGTAGCAAAAAAAGGTCACGGAGGGAGACTCGGAGCCCCGCCCGGAGATCTCTACATAATTACCAATGTTGGTAAGCATAAATATTTGAAGCGGAAAGGAAACAACATATATGTGACCGTTCCGATAACGGTTTCGGAAGCCGCTTTAGGTGCGAAGATCGAGGTGCCGACGGTCGAAGGAAAGACAAGGCTGAAGATTCCACCTGGAACGCAATCGGGCCAAAAAATAAGGTTAAGAGAGCGCGGGATTCCGAGTATCCGGAATAAAGATGTTCGCGGAGATCAGTTTATCGAAGTGAAAATAACACTTCCGAAAGTTATCAGCGAGGAAACCAAAGAGCTTCTAAGGCAGTTTGAAAAGGTAAACTCCGAAAACCCGAGAAGCGCGATGGGGCTCGAATAGTTCGGAGGTTGATCGGTTTGCTGAGTTCCGGCGAAACTTAGTAAACCCAAATAGACTCACTCAACTGAGCAAACTTAGAAATGGGTAAGAAGGAAAAAACCTATACGATCAGCGTCGTAGCCAAGCTCTACGACATACATCCGCAGACCCTGCGGGGTTATGAGCGCGAGGGCTTGATCGATCCCTCACGCTCCGGTGGCAATACGCGCACCTATACTGACGAAGATCTGAAACGACTTGAGATAATTTTATCTCTAACCAAAGAGCTTGGAGTAAATTTGGCGGGAGTCGAGATAATTCTGAATATGCGCGAGAAAATGGACAGAATGCAGAAGGAATTTGAGCGCTTTTTCGAATACTTGCGAAACCACGCTGACGAGTTTTCCAGCAACGTCGAAAACTTCTCTGATTCCGAAGCCCTGATCCCGATTTCGAGAAGACCACGAGTCAGTGACGACGACGAATAGAATAAAAATTCGGTTAATTCTCACCAATTCTCTTTACAATTGAGACCATTTTAAGGCACAATAGGTCTCCCAATAAAACCCAATAAAAATCCATTTCTGGAGAAGATTGAATGAAAAGTGTGTTTGGCCCTCCCGCGCCAAGAATTGCTGCGCTTTGTATAATTGTCTGTTTGGGTTGTCTGAGTCTATTTGCACAAGATCTGGACGAAGTTACGATCAGTGGAAGAATTACAGATTCGAATGGAGACCCCGTGGTTGGGGCACGGATCTTAGTTACCTTGGCATCAACCGGCGCCCGGCGCAACGCGGTATCTAAGGCTAATGGACGTTATAGCCTGATCGAGCTATTGCCGGGGATCTATAAGCTGACGGTTTCCGCTACCGGGTTTGGAGATAAACAAACCGACGAGCTGACGACGATCTCAGGTCAGCATTTTCGGCTAAATTTTTCGTTGTCCCCGGCAACCGTAACTGCCGAACAAACCATAAACATTTCTGAGGATAACGCCCCGGTGATAGACACGACACGCACTGTAGTCGGCGGCACCATTACCCAAGATGAGATAGAGGAGCTTCCAAATACTTCAAACGATGTTCTTGACCTCGTATTCACACTCGGCCAAACCGCGGAAGAGCCGTTATCGATCCGTAACCTGGCAGGCGACGATCGAATCGGAAAGGGTAGTGAACGGGATCAGCCGTCCGGTGTTATTGGTGCCGGAAGCGTTTCACTCGCCGGCGGTGCGGCGTATTCTACGAACATTACGATAGACGGATTAGACAATAATGATGACCGTCTGGCTCAGGAGAGGTTTCAACCGTCAATCGATTCGGTAGCTGAAGTTCAGGTGATCACGAATCAGTTTTCGGCCGAATATGGACGCGCCTCAGGCGGACGAATAAACATTCGAACGCGCGCAGGCGCCCGGAAATTTCGTGGCCGCTTTTCGATGTTTTTTGAAGACGACGGTCTGAATGCAAACACCTTCAACAACAATCGCCGTGGTCTGTCGCGATTGCCGTTCACCGAGTATGAGCCCGGCGGGACGCTGAGCGGACCAGTCCCATTTTGGTACTTTAAGGACCGGACGTTTTTCTTTAGCTCATATTCTTACCGCGACCGGGATGCGACCACTCAGATCTTTACGGCTCTTCCGCTCGATCAAAACCCCAGATTCGTTCTACCGGCACCGACGAATCCGGAAACCGCACGTTCCGATCTGAATGAGCCCGGGAGCGCTTTGATAGCTTCTTACATCGCCCGGGCGTCAACCCCGCAGAGGCGCCAACGCTTTACCCAGCGGCTGGATCATAACTTTACGGATAACCACAATATTACGATCAATTACCAACGCGGCCGAAGTGATGGATTTCGGCAATACCGTGAAACAACGAGGTTTTTAGAGGAGACTCTACAAGGACGAATTCGCGACAATGATTCGTTTTACATAACCGACAACTATGTTGTTAATTCAAACGTCGTCAATCAGGTACGGTTTCTGTATTCCGATTACCGGCCAAATTTTGCGACAAACAATCCGCTTGGCCCGGTCGTTTTGCTGCGGCTTATAGATGAGACACTTATTGGAAACCCCGATCGAATCAGTGGGACGGTCGTTGTTGGAAACTCCACCGGTAATTTTGCCCGCCTAAGAAATGAGAAGCGATACCAGTTTCAGGAGACGGCAAATTTTGTCGTCGGGGAATTCAATTTGAGATTTGGTGCCGATATACAGCGGATCGATTCTACAAATAATGAACTTCGCGACACAACCGGAACATTCAATTTTGAGAATGCCGACGGTTTTCTTGGCAATGAAGTTGTCAGATACAGACGAAATTCCGGGGCGGTTTCGGAGCTTAAGAATACATATTCCGGTTTCTTTGCGC
>JABDJV010000435.1 GCA_013003295.1 Pyrinomonadaceae bacterium
GTTGATTCCAGCCCTCTTCTACAAACAGTAGATGAGCGAGGGGGTGATCTGTCGTTCGGGCTTATCGCTGGTAACGTATCAAGTTGAATCCGTTTTTTACTTGGATCGCGTTTGGAAAACGAAAAATTTGCTGCAGCAAATAAAAAAGAACTTCCGGAGGAATTAGATGAATAGAACACAGAGATTTCAGAGCCAGTTCACTTTTTCAAAGATAAGTGGAAATGCCTTGGCAAACCTAGGAACAGCCTTTGCGCTGTTGTTTTGTTTAATAATGGTACCAATACTGGCCGGGGCCCAGACTGACACAACCGGTCGTTTGACCGGAACGGTGCTTGACCCAAGCGGCGGTGCGGTACCGGGCGCCAAGGTAACAATTAGTTCGGCTGCGACTGGATTGAGCCGCTCGATAATGACCAGTGATGACGGAAACTATTCATTTAATAACTTGCCGGTCGGAACCTACCGCTTAGCAGTAAGCAAGGACGGTTTTAAGGAAACCGCGGTTGGACAAGTTGTTATAAATGTAGCCAGTGTAACCAGTCAAAATGTGTCTCTTGAAATCGGCCAGGTTTCCGAAGTGGTCGAGATTACAGCAGACGTTGTACAGATCGAAACCCAGACGGGAACGGTTGGAGAGGTGGTTTCGGGAGAGCAGGTTCGTGAATTGCCTCTAAACGGACGAAGCTTTGTTCAACTAACTCAATTGCAACCGGGAGTTTCTGCAGCAAATAACTTTGACAGCAAAAGTAAGGGATTGTTTGGCGGTGTTGATTTTTCGGTAAATGGAAATTCGGGTCAAAGTAATCTATTCCTGACGGATGGTGCTAACAATAATGACACCGGTTCAAATAGAACGATCCTTCTTTTTCCTTCAATCGAAGCGATCGCTGAATTTAAGTCGCTTAGAAATAGTTATGGCCCGGAGTATGGCCAGGCGGCCGGTGCGGTTATCTCAATTGTGACCCGCGGAGGAAGCAATGAGTTTCACGGTAGCTTATTCTACTTCGGCCGAAATGACGCATTGAATGCGACCGAGTTTTTTGCAAATCAAAACGGTACCGGAAAAAACAGTTTGCGCAGAAGCGACTTCGGTGGTTCGATCGGCGGCCCGATCGTAAAAGACAAGGCATTTTTCTTCTATTCTCAGGAATGGAACAAAGAGATTCGAGGTCAATCCCGATTCGGAAGCGTTCCGACGCCAGCGGAACGCGGGGGAGATTTTAGCAACCCACGATTCGCGCCAAACGGGCAACGCTGTTCGCCGGATCCGATCCAGAACCCAAATCACCCGGGATTTGCGACACAAATAATTCCGGCAGCAAATCTAAGCCAAGCAGGGCTAACACTTGTTAACAATTTGTTTCCGCTGCCAAATGTTGCCAACCCAAACAGTTGTAATAACTGGGCTCAGTCGGCAAATTCACCGATTGATTTTCGTGAGGAAAATGTACGAATTGACGCCAACATCAATAGCAGAAACAAGATATTTGGACGCTATACTCAGGATCATTGGGCAAATTCGACACCAATTCTGACAGGTAATCTATGGGGCGACGATGCCTTTCCGACAGTGGAAAGCAGCTGGACCCAACCATCGAAACAGGCCGCCGTTAAGCTGACAACTCAACTTGGCGCGAATGCTATCAACGAAGTGCAGTTTTCATATTCGGCGAATAGGATCAGGGTTGATCCGGGTAATGGCGGTGCTGCAAATGCGGAAATCAACGCGGCGATTCCTGGATTCTTCCCGGATGCCGACAAGGTAAACGGTGTTAACCGTCCACACCCGGTTTTCTGGGGTGGGGTAGCTCCGTACTATTCAAGCTCGGGTTCCGACCTATGGACGCAAACGCCGTTTAGAAACTCCCTCGATATTTACTCGATCCGCGATGATTTCTCAATGGTGAAAGGGAACCATACAATAAAAATTGGTGGATTGTTCGATAAGGCGGCCAAAGACGAGGATTCCGGGCCAAACAATGAATCCGTACATTTCTTCGGACCCGCTTCATGCTGTAACGACCAGATAGGTAATCATTCAGGCAATTGGGGCAATGGAATGCTTCAAGATCTGCTAACCGACGACACTTTGTTTGGTTTCGATGAGACGAATACACAGGCGGTAGGTCAAAACAGATATACAAATATCGAGTTCTACGTTGGTGATACGTGGAAGGTCCGCCCGAATCTTACGTTGGAGTTGGGGGCCAGATACTCGTTACTTCTTGAGCCAACTGACGCCAGGGACCGCATTAGTGGATTCTCATCTATTGCTTACGACCCGACGCGGCCTGCGTCTGATCCGTGTAATGGTCTTGTAGTGCCGAAGGGAACGAATCCTTGTGCTGGAATTCCGGGAGCCAGTACGCCGTTCCAGTTCACGAACCGATCGCTTCGTGAGAACAGTTATGGAAATCTAGCGCCGCGCCTTGGTGTTGCGTGGGACGTGTTCTCAGATGGTAAGACCGCGATCCGGGCTGGATTTGGCCAGTTTTATCTACGCGAAAGAACAAGTCCATACTTTGCATCTTTGACTCAAAATGCGCCTTTTGCGACGTTCATTGCCGGTCAGCGATTTCTGGATGGCTCAAGGTTTGAAGGCCTTTCAGCAGCAACAAACGGATCGCCGAGATTTGGGCTAAGTCCGGAAGCCGCGACCCCGTATTCTCTGCAGTTTAATTTCTCGGTCGGAAGAGAACTTTGGAGAGATACGGCGCTTGAAGTCGGCTACGTTGGAAATCGAGCGAGAAGGCAGTTAACGCATAATGACGTTAACCAAGTGCTCGAGCAAAACCGCGTGGCGGCAGCATTTGCACCGGATGGTAATGCTGTAAACGCGTTGCGGCCGTTTTCAAACTACGGTTCGATCTACCAATTTGAGCGAAACGGAAGAGGCGATTATGATTCTCTCCAGGTATTGTTCAGAACGCGATTTCTTGAGAAATCGTCATTGCAGATGGCATATACATTCTCACGATCGCTTGCCGATTACGGTTTGAATGATTCGAGCGGAGGAACGAGCCAGTTTGCGGTTTTGGATAGAAATAACCGAGGGGTTGATTTTGCTGAATCCGACATCAATCGTCCGCACATTTTTGTGGCTAATATGATCTATAATTTCCCGTCATTTAAGAGTTCTGCGCCGGCAGTTAGAACGCTTATCGGCGGATGGGAATTTGCAACGATCGTGAGAATCACAAGCGGCACGTCGCTAACGCCAAATCTGAATGCGACCAGTATTCAGGGTGGCGGTAACTTGGCATTTGCTGGCGGAATAACCGGATTTGGCTCAGGGGTTCAAAATCAGCGCCCGATCCGAGTCGATGGCGTACCCTGTACGATCGAAGGGCAAAAAGGCGTATTTCTAAATCCTGCTGCGTGGACGTTAGTTGGTTACCGAATAGGGCAAGATGCTCCTACAAAGTCGACCTGTAGCGGTCCTCCAACGAAGAATGTCGATATGTCGATCTACAAGAACTTTGCGCCTTCGTTCTTAACAAAGACATTTGGTGAAAGCGCAAGACTCCAGTTCCGTCTTGAATTTTTCAATGCGTTTAATACGCCGCAGTTTAACGGCGCGTTGCCAACGATATTCTTTGATGGTGAGGTGGTTTGCGGAAATGCTCCATGTAGTCCGGCAAACAATTTGATTACCAGCTTTAATCCTAATAATCTTAATCAGCCAAACGGGAATTTCGGCATCGCCAACTCGACCAGGGGCGGCCGTGAGATTCAGTATGCGCTGAAATTTTATTTCTAGTCGTGTTTAGTTATTTGGTGGCAAGAGAGTATGTGCTTATGGGCATGTGATTCTCTTGCCATTTTTTTCGTTGTGGTATAATTTTATCCACCTCAAAATTACTAAATCTATTGGAATTTCTAGCTTTATGAAGGGACGATTTTTGATTTTAGCTATATTTGTTTTTACGCTGAATGTTGACGCTCAAAAGCCAAAGCAGCAGGAAGGCGAACAAAAATCTACGTCTTCTTCTAGGAGCTCAGACCCACTACTCAAACACTTAAAAGCAGCTGAAAATTATCAAATTTCAGGAAATTTAACGGGTGCGTTGATTGAAAATCGCGCTGTCTTGACGATTGCCTTGCAGCGGTTTGGGAACACGGCGATCGAAGAAGGAAAATATGCCAAAGCCGCCCAAGTATTAACCGAGTTGCTGAAATACGATGACAGTGCCGCCAATCGAACAAATCTTGCGATTGCTTACTTGCGCCAGAAACTTTTTAAGAAAGCGATCGCTGAAGCTCAAGCCGCAGTCTTGATCGATCCAAACCACGTTGGTTCAAGATATATACTTAGCAATATTTATTACACCTCGGAAGACTACGAGGCTGCGCTTCCCGAACTCGAATATGTCTATTCGAAAGCACCCGATTTTGAAATTGCGCGAGCCCTCGGCCTTTCTTACTTAAAATTAAAAAAGATCGAACTTGCCCGAAAGCACTTCCGAGAAATGCAGGCCGTGGCAAAGAAGCCTAGCGCGAATTTGCATTACTTGCTTGCCAAGCTATACGAGCGAACCAATTATCCGGCTGATGCCGAGCGCGAACTAAAACGCGCCCTCGAAATCAACCCGAATTTGAGAAAGCTTAACTTTTATTTGGGATATTTGCTGCTTCAAAACGGTGGGAGTCAGAGGTTGTCAGAAGCGGGAGCCGCATTTGAACGAGAATTGGCTCTTGAACCAAATGATTTCTTTTCTTTATTTTTTGGCGGTGTGGTGGCTTCATCCGAAAACGATCATCAGAAAGCAATCTCCCTTTTGAGCCGCGCGATCAAAATTAACCCGAATAGCGGAGAGGCGCATCTGTTTCTCGGACAATCACAGATCGAAATGAACGATCTCGACAACGCTGAGAAGAATTTGAGAATCGCGGTCCGGCTTGAAGCAAATGGTGGCAAAAACACTCAAGCGCGTCGGACTCATTTTATGCTTGGACGGCTTTTGCTTAAAACCGGTAGAAAAGAAGAGGCGCGAAAAGAGTTAAAGATCGCCGGTCAATTGCAGCAAAAATCGCTCAATTCTTCACGAAGTGAGATCGAACGAATTCTTGGACAGGTCGCTGAAAAGAGCGAGTTGGATTTAGACGATGAGGAAGGGATCGGTTATAACCCTGAAGTCAAACTTTTTCCAAAGCGCGCTGCTCAGCTAAAAAGAGTGAAGAACTTTTTAGTAAATGTTATCGCGCAGGGCTACAACAATCTAGGTGTTATTGCAACCCAGAACAATATGCTGGGAGAAGCTGTCGACAATTTCGCCGCTGCCTATGAGTGGAAACCGGAATTTCCAAACTTGAGTCGAAATCTTGGTATCGTTAGTTTTCGTGCCAGCGAGTTTGAGAAAGCGATCGATCCGATGGAAAGCCATCTGAAGAAAAATCCTAAAGATTTGCTGATACGAAAGATGCTCGGTTCGAGTTATTACTTTACAAAGAATTACGCGAAATCTGTCGCGGTGTTAAAGCCTATTAATACAGAGGTTACAAATGATCCGGAACTCGCATATTTTTATTGTATTTCGTTAATTCAGCTCAAACGCAACAAGGATGCTGCGATCATTTTGGATGCTCTTGCCAAGAGTGCCCAACAGAATCCCGGGGCTTTAAATTATGCGGCGCAGGGCTTTATGATCCTCAGCGATTATGAAAGAGCGGTGAAAGAATTTGGTCGGGTTTTAGCGCTTTCACCTGAAACGGCGAAAGCCAACTATTTTATTGGGCAAAGTCTTATGCGTCTTAATCGACTTGCTGAGGCAGAAGAGGCCTTTAGCCGTGAGCTTGAAATCAACCCCGCCGACCCGCTTTCAAAATATCACCTTGCTCTGACCTTAATCGAAAGAAAAATAGAGACGGACAGGGCAGTCAAAACCCTGGAAGAAGCGGTTGATCTTAAATACGACTATGCCGATGCGCTTTATCAACTCGGTAAGATCAGTTTGGAGAAAGGTGAGAATCAAAAGGCCATCGAACGACTTGAGCGGGCGGTGTCGGCTGATGCGGGCAAAGACTATATTCATTACCAGCTGAGTATTGCCTATCGGAAGGCGTCGCGGAAAGCAGACGCCGATCGCGAACTTAAACTTTATCAAAAACTTAAGAGTGAAAAACGAAAATCAGACAACCCATTGCCTATGGGAGGAAGTGAAAATTAAGAAGTTCATAACAACCTTACTGCTCGTTGCTATCGTCTCCATTCAAACTGTTTTTGCGCAGGATGACGTCTGTAAAGATCGCGAGACTCCCCAGCTTGTGGATGTCTACGATCAAACCGGGATCACTTTTGCTCACACATCGGCACCGGAGAAAAAATATATAGTCGAATCGATGAGCGGCGGGGTTTTACTGATCGATTTCGACCGCGACGGCTGGCAGGACATTTATTTTACTAATGCTCCTACCGTGGAAATGGAATTGAAGGGCGAAAAATCGAAAAGCCTGCTTTACCGGAACGACGGCGACGGAACGTTTACGGATGTAACCGATGAAGCAGGGGTTGGGTTTCCCGGGTTTGCGATGGGAGGTGCCGTCGGAGATTATAACAATGATGGCTTTCCCGATATGTATATTACCTGTCTCGGCGAAAATGTTCTGTACCGAAACAACGGTGATGGAACATTTACGGATGTGACGAAATCTGCGGGTGCGGGCGATATACGATGGACGGCAGGAGCGGCCTTCGGCGATCTCGACGGCGACGGATTTCTAGACCTCGTCGTTGCAAACTACGTCGATTTCGATCTGAATGACCTTCCGGGATTTGGTTCGCTGCCGACATGTAAATTCCGCGGCATTGATGTTCAGTGTGGCCCACGCGGACTAAAAGGTGCCGGCGACAGGGTCTTTAAGAATAATGGTGACGGAACGTTTACCGATGTAACCACGAAAGCCGGTATGGTCGACCCGGACGGCTTCTACGGAATGCAGCCGATCATCTCGGACTATGGGGGTAAAGGGAAACAAGATGTCTATGTCGCCAACGATTCAACGCCGAACTTCTTCTACCAGTTTAAGGGAAACTGGGTTTTTGAAGAGATCGGCTTGCTGTCAGGCACAGGCGTAAGCGGAGACGGGTCTGAGCAAGGGTCAATGGGAGTTGCGATCGGAGACTATCTGCACACCGGAAAGCCGGCCCTTTATGTGACCAACTTTGCCGACGAACACAATACTCTTTATAAGAACAATGGCGAATACGATTTTACTGACGTGTCCTTTTCCGCAAAAGTTGCGCTTGTCTCCCGGCCCTATGTAGGTTGGGGAACCGGCTTTTTTGATTTGGATAACGATACCTGGCTCGACCTCTTTGTTGTCAATGGCCATGTATATCCACAGATCGACCAGATAGAATCGGGAAGTTTGAAATTTAAGCAGCGCAAGCTTTTGTTTGTTAATAAAGGAGATGGGACTTTCTGTGACGCCAGCGATCAAGCTGGGGGCGCGCTCGCGATTCCCCGGGTGTCGCGAGGGGCGGCATTTGGCGATATTGATAATGACGGGCAAATTGATGTAATAGTAGAAGATCTCGATGATTCGCCGCCGATGATCTTGAAGAATTCCGGGAACAAAAAAAATCGATGGATCACTCTTGAGCTGGGGGCGAAACATGGAAATCCGCTGGCAATTGGGGCGAGAGTGAAAATCACCGCCGGCGGTGTTGTTCAAACAGAGGAGATTCGGAGCGGGTCGAGCTACCTTTCGCAGAATGACCTTCGGGTTCACTTTGGCCTTGGCGAAGCAACGAAAGTGGACGAAATTGAAATTCGCTGGAATTCTGGAAAAACCGAGCAGATTAGGGATGTCGAGCCGAATAAGTTTTATGCTATCTTGGAGGGCGAGGGGCTTGTATCTTTTGGGAAAATTCGCCCAAAATTAAAGAGAAAATAATCAGAATGCTAAATACCGGAGAACGTGGAGGCTAAATAATGAAAAATATAATACTAGGCGCACTTTCGATCTTGGCTGTGGCAGGGTTTACGGGCGTTC
>JABDJV010000437.1 GCA_013003295.1 Pyrinomonadaceae bacterium
ACTCAGGAGCTTTTAAGGATCGACAAGATCGTTGACAAGAAAGAATATGTCAGGGCGACGGCGGATCTAAAAGAATTGCTAAACAAGTATCCCAATGATTCAGCTCGAATCTATTATTCGTTAGGCCGCGTTTCAAGTCTTTCTGCGCAGGAACTCAAAGATACCGACGCGATCAAGAAGCGTCTTTTCGACGCAAAGGTCTTCTACGAAAATGTTTTGCGCAGCGCATCTCCTTCCGATGATCCGGGTTTGGTTTCTTCGACGTATTTTGCGCTTGGCCGGATATTCGAATTTTACGATCAAAAAGACTATGCCATTAAGATATACGAAACAGCGATCAAGATCGGCCGGGTTGAAGGCGGAGCACATGATCAGGCTGTCGATGCGCGCAGGAAACTGATCGAAAAGAAAAACTAATCTACCAAGTCTTTAATTTCTAACCGGAACCGGCTTTCGGTAAACCTTTGGATAATTGATATTTACCGTCGCAAGTGCAGCCAGAAGCAGGAAGAAGAGCATGTTTGCATTGGTACGAAGCGGAAAATCTACAAAACTGTGTAAAAGAATACCGAAACAGCCCGCCAATGCACCAATCGCAACGTTTTTTCGAAACCGATTTGTAGAATTCCTGACAACATTTAGTCCGCGCTTAAAGAGAAGAAAGATAAACGAGACAACGCAAATGAAACCGACGATCCCGGAATCAGAAAGAGTCTGGAGGTAATCATTATGTGCTTGCTCAACACGAAGCGCCCCGTTCCAACTGTCATATTGCGTAAAAGCAACTCCAAACGATTCGAGGCCCGATCCGAGGATCGGATAGTCCTTGAATATTTGCAGGGCCACGCTCCAGAAGTGAAGCCGACCGCTCGAGAAATCTTCCTGATTTACCTGAAACGCCGCTCCCCTTGCAACCTCATCCGTGCCCCCGAGCCAAATCGCGACCACCAATAGAACAAGTACCAGGCCAACGCTGCCTCCAATGAGCACAAGGTTTTCCCTCAAACCTCCCGTTTCGGATACGGCGTCGGTTTCTGCCGATGTATCACGAAAATACAAGTTGAGGAAAACTAAAAATCCCAGGACTCCGATCAAACTGAGAAAGCCGCCTCTCGAGCTCGTCATTATCACGGCAATGCCCATCAGGACAACTGCGATTACAAGCAGCAGCCTTTTGTCATTTTCCGTCGCCTTTCCAAAGAGCAAACCAAGAGTCAAACCGATCGTCATCTCCATGAACGCTGCAAAATGATGTCGATTTACATACGATGCAAATGGCGTCGCGTAATCTACTTCCCGCAATCCGAATATTAAATTAGGACTTCCAAGGTATTGCAGAATTCCGATAAACGACATCACGGCAGAAAACACGATTATTGTAAAAACAACTTTTCGAAGTCGTTGCGGACTATTAACATAAGTCAGTGCCGCGGTGAAAAACAATAGAAAAATAAACAACTTTCCCATCGCAAGCCATGTAGCATTGGCATCAAGCGAAAGCGACCTGGAAGATTGAACCGTTAGTAATTCCGGGGAATATGCAATCCCCCTCAATGGAAGGAGCTGGAGCAGACCGATAAAGATCAAACAAATGATGGGCACCAGGATCAAGCTCGTATTTAGCCGAACTTTTTTTGCAAACCATATATCGATTGTCCAAAATATTAGCAGCAACCCGACCACTATCGTCAGCAAGGCGAGGGTGCCGGTGCTTACTGCTCCAAACACGACGCTCGCGAATATCGGAACGAAACAGATCAATGCGAAAACGAGGCCGCTGGTTATTGACGGCCGCTGGTTCAGCTTCGCCGCCGCTCCGTTAACATCGGGTATGGTCTTTTGATTCTTCATTATTTACTCGATAGCAAAATCGTCAAACCAGACTTTTCCGGAGATCGGACACACCGCAGACTTGCAGCCGGAACGAACCAAACGTATTTGTACGCCCTCGGTGCCTTCAGGAACCGAAAAATCCGCTGTCAGTGTGTTCCAATCGGAATTTTCGGAAAGTGAATCGGTCGAGGATAAAACTTTATTGGAAGCGGTATCAACAATATCCCACTTCATGGTTGCCGATGTGTCGAGTTCAGATTTATACGCGACGCTGAAAACATAGTCTTTCCCGCCTTCAACGGCTATCGTTTGTGTGATCGCACGAAAGTCGCTACGCTTTGTTGTCTTAAAGGAAATCACCAGGCTTTGACGCCCGCTTTTTTTTTGTGCTCCAGATATATTTATCTGAGGCCGGACACCATT
This sequence comes from Pyrinomonadaceae bacterium, assembly GCA_013003295.1. Classification (GTDB taxonomy): domain Bacteria; phylum Acidobacteriota; class Blastocatellia; order Pyrinomonadales; family Pyrinomonadaceae; genus Aridibacter. Next base: position 2,257 of record JABDJV010000437.1, read on the forward strand.
GGCAATATTCCACTCGAAGACGCTTGGTTTTCTTGTCGTTACGGGTGCCTCAAAACCGCCGTTGTCGATCTCAGCTACCTTAAATGTTTTAGAGCCCGGAGCACTAATTTTCGAATGGACTTTAATGGCATTTAAGAATTTTTTTCCGGTGACAAGTTGTGCATACAGCTGCTCACTATCTTTCAAAAAGTCGGTTCGCAATTTGTCCTTGGGCAAGCCATTCCAAATTTCCAAGGCCTCATCCGAATTTCCCTGCCTGATCAAAAAGACTGCAAGTGCCGAATTAACATAGTGGGAGTCGCCAATAGTTTTTCGAATTTTTTCGACATCACCATCATATATCCTCCACATCGTTGTCGCCGCCGGACTCGCATATTTCGGGTCAGAATCGACAGCCTTTCGTATTTCGATGAATGCAGCGTCAGTCTTTCCCTGACGAAGAAGAACATTTCCGTAAGCCCATTGGACATCGCTGTAGTTCGGAGCAAGTCGTTTAGCCTCCTTAAGCGCAAGTTCGGCACCGTTTGAATCTCCGCTTCTTTCGCGCGCCTTTCCCAAAGCCAACCAAAGACGAAAATCGCTTGGCGATAGAGCTACGGCCCTTTCAAACTCCTTGAGGGACTCCGGCAAATCTTCTGGCATAAAAGACCTTTCTCTCAGGACACCGAGGGCATAATGGGTTTGTGAGTCTCCCGGCGCCATTGCCGCGGCTAACTCGGCCACTTCCACATTTTGCGCTTGCGTAGATATTGAATTACCAAAGAAGGAACTGGCGAAATAAATAAGAACCGTTAACAAGATCAGTGAGATCAAGACCGCGCCAGCACGATAAAGCAACGATTCAACTACTATAGTTTTTACTGACATACATGATTCTTTCCAAACTCTGGTCTCTGGATTAAAAAAGAGACACAAAATGCGCCCGATCTCAGTCAAAGTCGATTGGCTCGATTTTTATCCACGCGCGTTTTAGCGAGATATTCGATTCGTTACAAATGAGCCGCACTTCTTTTAGACGATCCGGCGTTATGTCACGAAAGGAAAGCAGGATCTCCTGGACATTATTGTTTTTACAGATTGAGGGCAGCGATCCGTTTCCACCGTAGACCGGCAAACCATGAATAACCTTGTCCTTTTTTAGCGGATCATCATCAATGAATCCGATTGGTTTATATTCCCAATCGGGATTATTTTCAAGCTCACGCAAAACCATCTCGCCTCCGTCACCCGCACCGTAGATCAAGACCCTGCTCCGCGTATTACCCATCGGCGTAGGCAAAAGCTGCCTGAACAGCCTGAACGCCATACGGCTCGACACGATCGCGATCAGCAGCAAAAGACCGTCAACAAAGAAAACCGCTCTTGAAAACTCACGAAACCTGTAAAACAAGAGCAAAGCCAACACGCTCAGCACTGATCCCGCGACAACCGCCTTAC
>JABDJV010000438.1 GCA_013003295.1 Pyrinomonadaceae bacterium
CCGATTTTCGTTCTTGTTGATGATCCCAGCGATCACCGCAAGCGGGCTTTTGGAGCTTTATGAAGCCTGGCACATCCTGCCGGATGACAGTTGGGTTCCGCTGGCTGTTGGAACGATTGTTGCCGGGATCGTCGGTTATTTGGCGATCTGGTTCTTACTTGCTTTTTTAAAGAAACATTCTACCGGTATCTTTATCGGATATAGAATAATACTCGGGCTTGTAATACTGATCCTGCTCTGGCAGGGGTTGATCGATCCGCAGGTGTAAGGAACTGTTCCCGAGTTTCGATTCCCATTTTAGTCCTTTTCCCGGAAGCTATGAAACGCTGGACCTTAAAAGAAGTAGATCAAACTGAGATCAAAAAGCTTTCTGAGACGATCAACGTCTCTCCGCTGATCGCCAGGCTGCTTATAGCCCGCGGTTATGACACCGAAGAAAAAGCCCTTAAATTCCTCAATCCAAAATATGAAGACCTTCACGAACCAAATCTACTAAAAGGAATGGAGACTGCGGTTGCCAGGATACTAAAGGCTATCGATGCGAAGGAAAAGATACTGATTTGGGGTGATTACGATGTTGACGGCACGACCGGTACCGTCGTTTTGAGAAAAGCACTTGAGATTCTCGGCGGCGAAACCGGTTTTCATGTTCCTCATCGGTTTAAGGAGGGGTACGGAATAAATATCCCGGCTTTAGAACAAGCAAAAAAGGATGGATTCACTCTTGTGATCAGCGTCGACTGCGGAATAACATCATTTGAGCCGGTCGCATGGGCAAAGGAAAACGGTATCGATTTTATTGTTACTGATCATCACCTCGCCAAAGAAGAGGGAAATCCGGACGCGTTTGCAGTAGTAAATCCGAATCAGGCAGGCTGCGAGTATCCGGATAAAAATCTGGCGGGCGTCGGCGTCGCATTCAAAGTGGCGCACGCGCTGTTGCGAGAGCGCGGGAAGGAGCATCTCGTTCCGTATTTTTTAAAGGTTGTTGCGATTGGCACGATCGCAGACGTTATGAAACTGACGGGAGAGAACCGTGCGATCGTCGCGATCGGTTTGGCCGACCTTCCAAAAGCGAAAAACTTTGGCCTTAAGGCACTAATGGAAGTCTCTGACTGCCGCGAAGAGATGACGAGTTACCATATAGGTTTTCGAATCGCGCCGAGAATAAATGCTGCCGGGCGCATGGATGCTGCGAAACACGTTGTGGATCTGCTTGAGGCGGACAGTTACCGGCGGGCACGTGAGCTGGCTGAGTATTTAAACAACAAAAACATCGAACGCCAAAAAGTTCAGAAAGACATCACCGAGCTTGCCTTGCTTGAAACAAAGGATTTGGCGAATAACAAATTCGTGGTCGTAACGGGAAAGGGTTGGCACCGCGGCGTGATCGGGCTTGCGGCATCGCGGGTCGCTGAAAAGCTGCATCGGCCCACAATTGTCATTTCAATTGATGATGAAGGTATGGGACACGGCTCGGCTCGCAGCATCGCAAATTATCACCTTCTCGAGGGTTTGGACACGTGTGCAGATGTATTTGAACAATACGGAGGCCACGCGGCTGCGGCCGGGATGAAGATCCAACTCGAAAATGTCGATGTATTGAGGGAAAAAATGAATGAACACGCTGCGAACATCTTTTCCGCCGAAGACCTGATTCCCGAGATCAAGATCGATGCCGAGATTCTTTCGTCCGAGCTGGATCTGGAATTGGTTGAAGCGCTGAAACAATTGGAACCGTTTGGTATGGGAAACCCAAAGCCTGTTTTTGTAACTGATAAACTGTTCTTGCAGGGCGAACCATGGATCATGAAAGAGAAGCATCTAAAATTGCCGCTTTCTGATGAGGAAGGCAGGAAGTTCGAAGCGGTTTGGTGGGACGGAGTCGAAAAATCGGCGGGGCAAACTCTTAAACCCCAAACGAGCATCGAACTTGCGTATACGGCTGAAGCAAATACGTGGCAGGGAAATACACGCTTACAATTAGTGGTCAGGGATCTAAGGATTACAATGTAGGCAGTTTTCTCAACCGGAAATGAATTCGAATCCGGTTGGGCAAGAATTTCAGTTTGATCGATAGGGCCTGGTTTTTAGTTTGAAGAATACGAACAAATATCAATTTCGCGCAAAGCTGCCGTTGATCCTTCGCGGTCTGGCGGTTCTGGGTATGTTCGCTGCGATACTAGTGATCGGAATTGGGTTTTACCGCGCCAGAAATAATGAGACATTTCGTATGAAGGGTTTCCCGACTCAGCTCTCCGAAGACGTTGTCGGCGTAATAAACGGGTATGAGCGCCGCGAAACCGAAGATGGGATCGTAAAATATTTTATAAAGGCGGATAAGGCAACGACGTTTGACGACGAACACCAGGAACTCGAGAATGTTTTCCTTCAGATCTATGACGAAAAAGACCAAGATGTATAGGACAAAATCTCAGCAAAAAGGGCGATATATGTTCCCGAGGAGGATGGTTCCAAAAACTTCACCATATACTTTGCCGGCAATGTCGATATTCTCACCCGCGATGCACTCACGGTAAAGACCGAACAGCTGAAATACTCAAAGAAAACCGAGATCGCCGATGCCGAAGAACTGGTTGAATTTGCGCGCCACAATCTATCCGGAAGATCCTACGGAGCGATCGTAAGTCTGAAATCAAACACCCTCGATCTACTCAAGGA
>JABDJV010000472.1 GCA_013003295.1 Pyrinomonadaceae bacterium
CTTGTAACATATATATTTCGGAGTGCCGCCAACTTGCCGGCAATGAACGCGCAGGCGTTCAAGAACGATTATAAAAACTTTGAACTTTGTTATGGCGGTTCGATTACCCGGTAATCGTTGCCGGCAGATTGCCGGCGTTCCGGTCAAAATCCAAACTAAGCATTCTAACCTTGAAAGCTTGTTTTGAGAAATCGCAAAACTATGGCTTAATTTTGTTAGCTCGCGATTATGTTTCTTTCTTTCCTAATAATTTTACTTATCGCATTTAGCGGGATGTGCCTGACGTATCTTTTCGCCGAAAAAGAGAGCTTTCTATGGAGGCTTTGTGCGGGGAATATTGTTGGATCAGCGGTGTTTGGCTTGATCTGCTTTGTAATTTCAAACTTTTTTGGCCTTTCGGTTCTTACGATAATTATTTCCCTCGCGATTTCTTCAGCCTCAATTCTACTTCTGAGAAATGACAAGATAAAAAAACGGTTAAAGTTTGAATGGCAGAGGGGAAAAGATCGGAATCAAGGTGCGAGTTTCAAACGCTTTTGGCGTTTAACCTACTACATATTTTTCCTCGTTGTTTTTATCGCATTTTTTGATCGTGCAATGATCGTTACCGCGGACGGGATCTTTACCGGGGCCTCTCAGAATCTCGGCGATCTGCCCTATCACCTTGGGGGAATTTTTGGTTTTGCGGATGGAAACAATTTTCCGCCGCAAAACCCCTCATTTGCGGGCGCAAAGTTTACATATCCTTTTATCGCCGATTTTTTAACCGCGTGTCTTGTAAAACTTGGTTCGAGCGTGGATTCGGCAATGCTCATCCAAAACGTATCCTGGGCTTTTTCGCTGCTAGTGATTCTTGAGGGATTCGCATTAAAAATAACCGGAAGCAAACTCGCCGGAAAAATAGCGCCCGTGATTCTATTCTTTAGCGGCGGCTTGGGATTTTTGTGGTTTTTGGGGGATTACTGGTATGGCACGCAAGGGCTGTTTGAGATTCTCTGGAATCTCCCGCGAGATTACACCATCGGTGATAATTTTCGCTGGGGGAATTCACTTGTAACGCTTTTCATAACGCAGCGAAGCCTACTGCTTGGAATGCCTTTGACGATCATTGTCATGGGATATCTGTGGAAACTTGCCGCGCTGGGGCACTTGATTGACGCGGATTCTGGATTGAAGGATAAAGATCCGGACGCTAATGAAGGGTTTCCGTATTCTGCCTTGATCATCGGACTTGTCGCCGGCACGTTGCCATTTATTCATGCGCATAGCCTCGCCGTATTGTTTCTCATATCGGCTTGGCTATTATTTATGAGCATCTGGAGTTGGCGAAAATGGTTGGTGTTTGCAATCGGCGTTTCGGTAATAGCCATACCCGAACTCATCTGGATCTTGTCCGGAAGCGCGACAAATATGAGCCAGTTTATCGGTTGGCATTGGGGGTGGGACGCCCGGGGGCAAAACCTGTTTTGGTTTTGGATAAAGAACACAGGGATATTTATTCCCCTTTTGGTTGCCGCGGCGTTGTATTTATCGGCGATCAGGACGAATAACGACTCAGCAGAAAAGGCCCTAAGTACAAGCTCGGAGAATGAGAATAGCATCGAGCAGCAGAAGCCATTCAGGCTAAGTACGTCAGTCTTCGTGTTGCTCGAATATCTGACTCCGTTTTTGATAATATTTGCGCTCGCAAACTTTGTTAAATTTGCGCCTTGGGAGTGGGATAACATAAAGATTTTGATCTATTGGTTTGTTGGGGTAATTCCATTAGCCGCACTACTTCTGGCCTGGATGTGGCAGCGGGACAAGTATTTCAGGGTAGCATCGATTTGTTTATTGATCTGTCTTACATCGTCCGGAGCCCTGGACGTATGGCGGACAGCTTCAGCTCAAATGAAAAACCGGGTTTTTGATAAGGATGCGGTCGAGATCGCCAAGAAGTTAAAAGACAGTACCGAGCCGGGTGCTTTGTTTCTAAATGCGCCTACTTATAATTCTGCGGTAGTTTTAACGGGAAGACGCTCGCTGATGCGGTATATCGGACATCTCTCTTCCCACGGGATCTATTACGAAGAGCGCGAAAAAGATCTGCAGAGGATTTACGCCGGCGAGGCCACGGCCGAAATTTTCCTGAAAAAGTATGATATTGAGTATGTTTTAATATCACCAAAGGAAAGGGAATACGCTACGAAGAATTCATTTAAATTGAATGAACAGTTTTTCGAAAAGTTCCCGGTTGAAGCAGAATCCGGTGAGTATAAAGTTTTTAAGATAAAGAAATGAGAGTTAGCTGGAATAAAGCTTTGTCAATTGTTGCCGTAGCGATGGTTTTCGGGTGTGCCGTGATCGCACAAACATCGGAAACTATCCTTTCGGAGACCGAAAATGCTTATGGCCCTATCCCAAGCCCCAATGGTTCCAAAATCGCATATGTGCGCACTGGATGGGGACACACTTCAGAAGACGGAACCGTTACCTCGAGCGGATTTGGCAGGTCAAGTCTTCAAAGCAGAGTTTTCGTAATGGATAGTAAAGGAAAAATTCTCAATGACAAAACTTTGGTCACGGCGTTTCTAGCGGATTGGACACCGGACGGGAAATACCTGATCTGTTTTAGGAATTGGCAATATTTTTTGGTTCCGATTGACGGCAGCAAATTAATAGCCCATTCCCGCAGGAGAGATAAACTAGATCCTGTTAAGCGTGATTACGTTGCCGAACGGGCTAGCTATTTGCCGGAGAAAGATAGTTTTATTTGGGTTGATCGATCAGCAATTGTATCGAGCAGGGGATTCATATCGGATGGTAATGCGGCGGGTAGAATTCTGATTCCCTCGCCGAACGGGCGATATATCGCGACCGCCGGCGACGAACTTTCTGTCTATGACAGACAGACAAAAACCTGGGCGCATTTGGGGAGACTTACGATCCATCCCGCCCGGGATTGGGACTATATAAAGCCATCGTGGAATCCGTGGTTTCGCGATAGCTCCAAGCTCGCCTTTGTTTCTAACAAAGCGGTAATGATCGCTACACCGGACGGAAAAACGGTAAGAAAATTGACAAAAAGCAAGCCGGAGATCGGGCTCGCTGTTCCCTCTCCCGATGGCAAGAAAGTTGCATTTGCTTCGTTTTGTTCCCGGCCAAGAAAGAACCGTTCGGATTTGAAATTCTATGGCGGGTCGATTTGGACAGTTGATTTGTCCGAAGGTCGGAAGCCTAAACCTGTAACGAAATACAATGAAGATCAAACTTATACGTTGCGCTGGCTGAATACCCGCCAGCTTGTTTTTGATCGAATTACAGACAAACTGTTTTACAGGAGATCCCGCTTGTGGAAGGCGACGATTACCCGCTGAAAAACTGATGACCGAAGAATTCACACAAGAAGAGAAATCTCAATCAAAGGATGTCTGGTGGATTACCGCAGTTGTGGTGATCACGTCGATCGCCACGTTTTTGCGTTTTGCATGGCTTCAGCTGAAGCCGCTGCATCACGATGAAGGCGTCAACGGACACTTTTTGACGATCCTCTTTCGTGAGGGTATCTACAAATACGATCCTTCCAATTATCACGGTCCCGATCTTTACTACATATCTCTCGCATTTTCGAAGGTTTTTGGGCTAAATACATTGAGCGTTCGCTCGAGCGTGGCGATCTTTGGCGTGCTTACGGTCGTCTTGGCATTTTTTCTAAGGCGCTATATCGGCAAAGTCGGAAGCCTTACTGCAGCATTATTTTTGGCACTTTCGCCCGGGATGGTCTATATCTCCCGATACTTCATACACGAGATACTGTTTGTATTTTTTAGTCTCGCAATTGTCGTCGCGATCTTGTTTTTTATAGAAAAACGAAAGGCCGGCATCTGGGCAATTGCCGGGATGGTACTGATCCTGATGGTTTGTTTCCTGCCGACATCGCTCACACTCGCTTCAAAAATCGGCGGAGAAAATGCTGTATTGCTCTGGTCATTAAGGATCTTAATTTTTGTGGTCGAGGCCGTTTTGGTATTTTTTGTGATGAGTGCGCTGCTTGCATGGGACAACGGACGGCCTATATACCTTTTGCTCGCATCGGCCTCAACGGTCTTATTGTTTGCAACCAAAGAAACCGCATTTATAACGATCGGAACAATGCTGATCGCCTGTGCATGCGTGTGGCTTTGGCAGAAGATAATGTCGAGCTCACTTTTTTCGGAAAACCGGTTTCTTACGTTGATGACGAGTCAGATCATCATTTTGGCGATCATCTCGGGGTTGGCGTTTAGTTTCCGGCATCGGGTGGAGAGTTTTTACAGCTGGATGTGGGTGACATTTGCTGGAGGCGACGTTCCGAATCAGGCATTTTTGTTTTACGGAATTCTCATGCTTGGAATCGTAGCGCTGATCGCATATCTAGTATTTTTTCTCGACACAAAGCGGGATGGAAGCGGGTCAGAATCTTCGACGTTGTTCGAACCGCGATGTGAGGATTTCTATGCCGGTTTGGGACAAGGCAAACACCGTGCGCTGATATTGATCGTTTCAGGATTGGTATTTGTTTACATCGGCGTCCTGTTTTTCTCCTCGTTCTTTACATATCCTGACGGGGTAAAAGGTGCTTTTGAAGCGTACGCGATATGGTCAAAAACCGGTTCTACAGATCATACTCAGAACGGAACCGTCGCTTATCTGAAGTGGTTGATGCACGTCGAATCGCCGATCTTGATCCTTTCGGCTCTCGGAACTCTGATCGCACTGATCAAGGCGCGCCATCGTTTTGCGATCTTTACGGCATTTTGGGCGTTTGGTTTGCTTTTGGCGTACACGATCATTCCATATAAAACGCCTTGGCTTGCGCTCTCTTTTACCTTGCCGATGTGCGTTATCGCCGGCTACGGGATCAACGAACTCGCGAATTCCAGAAACGTCTTGCAGAAAGTCATTGCCGGGATTTTGGGTATCGCATCGATCGGAATCCTTACGTTCCAAACATACGATCTGAATTTTGAGCGATACGACAGCGACCGTATGCCCTATGTTTATGCCCATTCTGAGCGGGGATTTTTGGAATTGATCAATGAGATCGAACGCTACGCTGAAAAGAGCGGCCGCGGAACTGGGGTTACGATCGAGATAGTGTCACCTGATTACTGGCCGATGCCCTGGTATTTGAACGACTATCCAAAAGCAAATTTCCACGGAAAACTCGTCGACGCAAATGCCGCGGAAATGGTCGTCGCTTCGGAAAAACAATTGGACGAGCTTGACGAAAGGTATGGCGCCCACTACCGTCATGACGGTACATATCCGCTTCGGCCGGGTGTTAAATTGTATCTTTTGGTAAAGAAAGGCTTGGCTGATTCGAATTCGATAGGTGTTGATGAGATTCGGGTATCGGAATAGAGATTTTTGTTAAATGAGGGCGGGAATGAAAAAAACATTCGCCGCGGATTGACGCAGATGACGCGGATTAAGAAAGTCCGCAGGGCGGACGACCGTTAATATCGCCGTCATTTATGGCGGGGCTGTAATCGATTGTTTCTGGCTGAACATTTTGGGAGTCGGTCTTGCCCGACAATCTTTGGAGTGTGGTTTGGCGTCGGGCTTGCCCGACAGTGGGATTTCATCTTCAAACTCGAGGATTAACTCTCTAGATCATCGACTCTAGCGGGCAAGCCCGCTTCTAAACCGTCCAGTCCTTTGTAGTATGGTTTAGATTTTAGATTCATTGTTGGTTTTTTGGTGCGGAGTTGCGGCCCTGGTGTTGGAAATTTGCCAGCTTGGGGAACAATCCAATACTCTATAGTTTGCCACTCTCTGAATCCGCCATTCATAACGACAATTCGATCTTCCAACTAGTGCGATGAACTTCCTCATATCCCTAAATCCGAATATCCCCGATCTTCTCAGCCTCCTTATCCGAAGACTCTTTCAGATATAAGGCTTCTTCCTGCTCCCTCTTTTCTTTCTTCTCGGACGAATGCCATTTGAGCCATTGCTCCGGAGCGTCGAAGGTTTCGCCGCCGTGCGCGGTCAGGCGCTTGCGAATTCGGCACATGACAGGCGTGTTTGTTCCGACCCCCGATATTATCGCCTGTCCTTTGGTTAGAGCGGGGAGCTCATCAAGCATCGCCCGTCCGGCACCTTCGACCGACTGAGCGATCGTCTGCTGATCGATCGGATTAACGATCCGCATGATTATTTGCGTCATACACTGCGAAAGAACGTCCTGATCGAGTTTGCCCGGGCGTTGGGTGATCAAACCGATCCCAACTCCGAACTTACGTCCCTCGCTCAGGATCTGTTTTAAGATATTGGTCGAAACGACGCTTGCGCCCGCGGGCGCGAATCGGTGAGCCTCCTCAAGAAGCGCAAAAACCGGATAGTCAAGAAAATTCTCGCCTGAATCGACGCCTTCACGGACTGTTATCATGCGTGCTTTATTTACGCGTCTCAGGAGTGTGCCGACGATCACCTGCTGCTCATGCTGTTCGATATCGGACAGTTCCAAAACGGTGCAGCGTCCGGGCGCGAAAAGATCCTGGAGCGGAATGTGTTCGTTATCCGAGAAAATTCCGTCTTTCTTATCAAAGCGCGAATCGAGCCGCCACAAAAGCCCGTCGATCGAAGACACATTCCCCGGATTATTGCTGCTTTCATCCCCGTATTTCTGTTCGTTAACCGCATCGCGCAGATCGTGATAACCCCACATCCTGCGATTGGCCCCGGGCGCATCGGTCAATTTACGGAACGCCTGTGAAAGGAAATGGTTCATTTTGTCCGATGTGCCCTCGGGTAGAAGGTATTTAATATCGGCTTCCGTCAAAGTCGAAAAACGAACCTTTATTCGGTCGGGTGTAAAGATCTTTACTTCCGGTTTATATCCGTCCTTGCCAAAAAACTGCTCATCGCCGTGTACCGATTGCATCGTGTGGTATTCGCCGTGCGGGTCGACTATCAAAACTGCTGCACGGTTGTAAGCATTCATCAATTCTTCGACCAAAACACCGGCAGTATAGGATTTTCCCGAACCCGTCGAGGCAAGGATCGCGAGGTGGGTGGAAACAACATCTTTTACCGAAAGTACGACCGGGACGTCACCCTGGTCACGTGTTAAAAGGCTGCCGATGTGAGCCGAACCTGTTTCCGCCAACTGTTTTGGCGAGAGCATGTTTGAAAGATCTTCCGACGTTGCGAGATGGATCGCTTGCCCAGGATTGGGAGGAATTCGCGGATTCACGAAATCCTTCAGGGCGTTGCTAAAATAGCCGATCGTTTCGACCTCGATCTCGTAAATTTCGCTCGCCTCACTATCCAAACCGATCAAGGAGGAGATCATCGATGGAGGCGTGCTCGGATCCGCGAGGAACGCATCAGGCAGATTTCTGACGAGTTTTCGCCCCTTTATTGTGCCGATGATCTGCCGCTCTTCCTGATCGACATTTGCTGTATAAAAAACAAACTCGCCAATTCGGGTCTTTTCGTTGTCTTTGGTAATGATGAGGTATTCGTGCGGCAATTCGCCCGGACCTTTTACTGTTCCGATTAGTGAATCTGACATTTTAAATTGATGTTCTTTCTCTGCTGAATTTCTGAAATTATAACACGAAGCGGTAAACGGATCAGACAAGACAAATCGCGGTTTACTCTTCGGGAAGCCGGTTACAATCAACGAATTTTTCAAGTATGTTATTGTCAGGTTCTGGATTCGTGGGGAGCCTTTGATGCAAACGCTAGATCTCTCTAATGTTAATATGAACTGAAGTAAAATACTTTGGTCAGACTATGAAGCAATCAATCGTTCATATCGCTCTGGTAGTAAAAGACTACGACGAGGCGATCGAGTTTTACACAAAAAAACTAGACTTTGAATTGGTCGAAGACACCTATCAGCCTGAGCAGGATAAACGCTGGGTTGTAGTAGCTCCGCCGGGGTCCAGAGGTGCAACACTGCTTCTTGCTAGGGCGTCGAAACCGGAGCAAGAGCCGTTTGTCGGCAATCAAACAGGTGGACGCGTTTTTCTCTTCTTAAACTCTGACGATTTTTGGAGAGACTATAATAAAATGGTCAAGAAAGGTATAAAGTTTATACGCGAACCAAAAGAGCAAGACTATGGAATGGTCGCGGTTTTTGAAGACCTCTACGGAAATCTTTGGGATCTGCTGCAGTTAAAACCTGACCACCCGATCGCTCGGCGCGCGGCATAATATTGTACGAATCCACATTAACCGGAGAAAGAAAGAATGAACAGAGCGCTTTTAACAATAGTTTTGTCGGTCGTTTTTTGCGGAAGCTTATTTGCAAATGAAAAAGTTGTAAGATTTTACGAAGCACCGCCGGTCGTATCGGTTGCATGGCTCAGCGAGCACATCGCCGACGAGAATCTGGTGTTGCTGCACATTGGCAGGGAGCCTGAATATAAAGCCGGGCATATCCCCGGTGCAAGGTATATTTCAACGCGGGATATCTCGACCACGCGGGAAGAAAGTAAACTACGGCTGCAGATTCCGCCGATCTCAAAACTAAAGGCAACTTTCGAGAAACTGGGCGTCAGCAATGATTCCCGGATCGTCCTATATTTTGGAAAAGACTGGACGACTCCGATGACAAGGGTCTATTTTATGCTTGATTATCTCGGCCTTAGAAATAACACTTCGATTCTCGACGGCGGAATGCCTGCCTGGGTGGCTTCAGGAAAATCGTTAAGCAAAAAAGCTGCGGCTTCAAAACCGGGCAGTTTAAATGTAAAGGCCAATCCCGATCTCGTTGCCACGTCAGAATGGATAAATTCAAAGCTCAAAGACTCGAATGTGAAGATCGTTGATGCCAGAACACCAAATCATTACACGGCCTCAACCGCTGCCAGCTACCCGCGTCCGGGCCACCTTCCCGGGGCCAAAAACATACCTTACCGCTCGATCGTAGATGAGAATCTCAAACTCAAAGATGAGAAGGCACTGCGCAAATTGTTTACGGACGCCGGGATTAAGCCCAACGACACTGTTGTGACATATTGCCACATTGGCCAGCAGGCATCTCTCGTCTATTTTGCTGCTAAAAAACTTGGCTACAAGGTGAAGCTATATGACGGATCGTTTGAGGAGTGGAGCGCAGATAAACGATTCGAAGTCGTTGGTCCGGGCCCGGACAAGCGTTGACTGCTCATTAAACTATCTAACGTCATAACGCAAAGCATCCGAACGATTGTGAAATGCGATTCGGATGTTTTGGCTTCCGCGATAGATCGATCTACGGAATGCAAATCGCCGATTTACTGGTAAAATAGAGGCAGACTATTTTCCGTAATTTGATGGTATATGCAGCCGACTTCGACAACCCAACAAAAAGAACCAATAAACATCTCGATCCCTGAGGGCGATCACGTCATCGGCGAAGTTACAGGCGACGCTGATGGTCCTTCGCTGATCGTGGTTGGAAGTGTTCACGGAAACGAACCGAGCGGAGCGCTCGCCATGAGACGAATGTTGCCCGAGCTGCGTAAATTGAGCGGAGACCTACGCGGAAGGGTGTTTCTTATTGCTGGGAATACGAGGGCGATCAGCGAAAATGTCAGATTTATAGATGATGATCTAAACCGCCACTGGACCGCTGAAAAGGTTTTACGCAATGATCCGGCTTCAGAAGTATCCTCTGACCGGGTCGAAGATCTCGAACAAAGAGAGCTATTGGCGATCTTTGACCGAGTGCTTTCGACTGCGCGCGATGAAGTGTACGCTATGGATCTTCATTCCACATCTTCGCAGAGTTCACCGTTTGCAATGATCGGCGATACCCTCCGCAATCGCCGGTTTGCACAGAAGTTTCCGGCAACATTCTTGTTGGGAATCGAAGAGCAGCTTGATAGTACCATCCTTGAATACATTAATAATCGCGGCGCAGTCACCCTGGGTTTTGAAGCGGGGCAGCACTCTGACGCAACCGCGATCGATAATCAGGAGGCGCTGATCTGGCTGGCATTGGTAAACGCCGGAATTGTTTCAGGAGAAAAGATCGATCTCGAAAAACACGAAACCACTCTTAGAAAGGCGATGAACAACGAGCGGCGGATAATTGAAATTCGCCATCGGCATGCCATCACGCCCGAGGATAATTTTGAGATGAACCCCGGCTACAAAAATTTTCAACCGGTAAAAAAGGGTGAGGTATTAGCAAGAGATAAGGATGGCCAAGTAAAAGCAAAAGAAACGAGTTTGATACTGATGCCGTTATATCAAGAACAGGGAAACGATGGATTCTTTTTGGGGCGGGAGATCTCGCCGTTTTGGCTTTGGCTTTCGCGAATTCTGCGGCAACTAGGTATCGGGAGTTTAATGGGTTACCTGCCCGGCGTGAATCAAGACCCGCAGAATAAAGATTCCTATATCGTAAATACCCGTGTAGCCAGAATCTTTCCTCTTCAGATCTTCCACCTGTTGGGTTTTAGAAAAAGGCGCTGGAAAGGTGACAAGCTAGTTGTAAGCCGCAGAAAGCATGACACCAGGAGTCCGTTCAGGAAAAAACGCAGCGATTGAGTTTGAGACTAAGATGAAAACTGATTCTTTGGCAAAACTGGGAAGCGAGGAACTCACCTCAAAACTGATTGAAATCGGCCGTACAAAAACGTTTTATGCCGGGTCCGAAATTTTTAGGTCAGGCGAGACAGCGGAATTCCTGCCGATTGTTCTCGAAGGGAAGCTAAAGGTCGTAAGGTTTCTGGAAGTGGGAAAGGAAATAATACTTAACCTTTTTAGCGACGGCGAGATGTTTGCTATCCCGCCGATCCTGGACGGAAGAGAATATCCTGCTACGGCGATCGCCATTGACGATACAAAGCTGCTGCTTATTTACAAAAACGAGTTTGATGAGCTTTTGAAAAATTCACCTGAGTTTTCCTCGATCGTGATGTCAAAAATGTCCGAACTCATGAGAGACATTACTTCTTCGATGGAAAATCTTGCGATCGCGTCGCCCGAGAAAAGAGTCGGGAACGTCCTGCTTAAGCTAGCGGCGAAGGAGACCGCGAGCGGCTCTGTAAAGATATCGATTCGCCGCCAGGATATAGCAGAGATGGCAGGGTTAACGACTGAGACGACGATTCGCGAAGTTCGCAAGTTAGCCGACAAAAATCTCATCGAGATCGTCCGCGGCAAAATCTTCATTGAAGATAATGAAAAACTCAAGGCGTATCTTCGATAGAGCCTTTCCGGGTCAATCTTCTTTTAAATTCTGTCTCAACAAGATCACGCCCAGGGAGAATAGGAGAACGATCTTCAGCGAATCAAATACAATGTAAACAATGTGTAGATTCGAAAATGGTTCCGCGTCTCCCGAAATCACTTTCATCGTTCTCTCGTCCAGAATCGGAAAAAGCCAAAAAGTCTGAAGCAGCAGGATCAGAGCGATAGCTCCGAATATCGACACTGCCGTTTTCGTTTTGGGTTTCGCAATGATGAATGTGACGAGGCCTGCCAGACACAGCCCGATCTCAACTTTGTTGAGAGCATGAAATACCACATGGCCAATTCCGAGGCCCAGCGGCAGGTCTATGTTGGGCGCGGTAAACTTTAGCGGTGCTTCCATAAACGAAATCGCCGCAACTGCTCCGAACCAAATAAAGGGTATAGCTATCTGCAAGATTCGAAAGATCATCAAATTTCGATTAGATTATGGGCCTGATCGCCCGCAGTCTCAACTAACACGAGTCTATCTAAGAATCTCCAGGTTCTTCCGCCGGAAGTTCTCCCGGGTCTCCTTTTCGGAATATCAAATTGAGCGCAAACCAAACAAATGCGACCGCCCCGACAGCAAATACCGTATCACCCAATACTCTCATCCAACGCAAAAACTGCATAAGATCGGTTTGCATAAATTCAGCACTTCGCGCCGACCAATATCCCTTTGTGATCGATTCATAAGTCTGCAGCAGACCCACCGGCAAAAGACTCAGTAGCATCATCATTAGAAGTCCGCCGTTGATCGTCCAGAACGCGAATGAAAGCAGTTTTTCATTCCACTTTCTATTAGGCTGCATAGCGCGCAGGACGAAGAGCATCAGAGCAAGGCCAAGAGTCCCGTACACTCCGTACAGCGCTCCGTGGGCGTGAACCGCTGTCGTGTTCAGACCCTGCATATAGTAAAGGGCTATCGGCGGATTTATCATAAAGCCGAAAATGCCCGCTCCGACCAAGTTCCAAAACGCGACGGCGATAAAGAAATAGATCACCCATTTATACTGCGCGAGCCACGGTCTTGCCTTCGAACGGGATAGATTTTCCACTGCCTCAAATCCGACGAGCGTTAACGGAACGATCTCCAGCGCACTAAAAACTGCGCCAAATGCCAGCGCGACGGTTGGCGTTCCGGCAAAGTATAAGTGGTGAAGTGTTCCTAAAATTCCACCGCTAAGGTATATCGCACCCGAGAGCAATGCGGCCTTTGCCGCCAGATTCGGGTTTACGACACCGAGTCTCGCAAACATAAATGCGATAACAACGGTAGCAAAAACCTCGAAGAACCCTTCAACCCAAAGATGCACAACCCACCAGCGCCAGTATTCGACAACCGTTAGGTGGGATTTCATTCCCCAAAAGAGACCCGGAGCATAAAATAGCGCAATACCGGCCGTCGAGATCATATAGAGTATAAGCAAAGACCGGCGTTCTTTTAGTTCTTTTAGAGCCGGGACGGCAGTCCGGAAGATCAAGAACAGCCAAAGTACTAATCCGATGAACAGCGCCGCCTGCCAGACTCTTCCGAGATCGACATATTCATATCCCTGATGTCCAAACCAAAACCATAGGTCGCCATCACCCAATTTGTGCATTACGGACATCCATTGTCCGGCCATCGAACCGAAAACTACCAGCACCAAAGCACCAAAGAGAACATCGACGCCCAGTTTCTGAAACTTTGGTTCCCTGCCGAGAATGATCGGCCCGATAAACAAACCTGCTGCGAGCCAGGCGGTCGCGATCCAGAAGATCCCGAGTTGAGTATGCCACGTTCTGGATACGACGTAGGGTAAATAATCGGCGAGCGGAATCCCGTAGAATCCGTGTCCTTCAACGCCATAGTGAGCCGTGATGACACCAAAAACTATTTGAAGCAAGAATAAAAGAGTCACTACCAAAAAATATTTGACTGTGGCTTTTTGCGAGGGTGTTAGCTCCATTCCTAAGAGTGGATCGGAATCTGGCGCGGCTTCGAAGTCGTCGTCTCTTTTCATCCCGACGAAAAACCAGACCATCCCGCCTATTCCTGCAATCAAAGCGATTACGCTAACGCCGGTCCAGACGATAGTTGAACCGGTCGGAACGTTTCCAACAAGCGGATCGGCCGGGAAATTACTCGTGTAAGAGATTGTCTTATTTGGACGATTTGCCGCGGATGCCCAGGATGTCCAAAAGAAAAATGCTGTCATCTGCCGCAATTTCTTCGGGTCAGACTGAGCGCCTTTTTGTATGGCAAAATCCGCGTTGCCATTTGCGAAAACATCGGAATAGTACTTTAGATTTTTC
>JABDJV010000478.1 GCA_013003295.1 Pyrinomonadaceae bacterium
CCGACTTGAATTCAGATCTCGTAAATGCGAGGCCCGTACACGGGCTAAGAGGAGACGCTTCAGGTTCCGGAAGCCCGTTCTGAACCGTTCCAATCTCTTTGGCAGCACTTGGAATGGCTAGAGCAACAATGGCAACAACAATAAATAGCGCCAATTTGATCAGAGGGGTATCTGATCTATTGGAGGATATTCTTATGAGCTTAGTCTGGTGTGATCTGTTTTCCATCATCTTTTGTAGACCGGCGAAGAGTGGTCAAAAGCTGAGTCGTTCGTAATCGGAACAACTCCCGTTCCATCTTCGTTCATTTCGTAAATCTGAAAGTTGTTCCAGTTTCGGTTGCTGACAAAAACGATCTTCGTCCCAAACCAGTGGGCCTGATCGCTTTGGATTCCAAAGGCGGTGCTCGTAAGCGGAGATGGCGTCGCGCCCGGAGTTGCATCCACCTTGTAGAGCTCAATCTTGTTCGTATCGGTCGAATTCGGGTCAAGTCTTGAAAACAATATCTTGGTTCCGTCGGGTGAGAATGCCGGATTCCGATCAATAAATCCGCTCGTGATCGTTACAGGGGTGTAGTTTGGCGCTACAGCAATCGCAATCTGATATCTTGCGGGCGGACCCGGGACGAATTGCGAGAATACGATCTTGGTACCGTCAAATGACCACCTCGATCCGTAAGTGTTAATCGGCGGAGGAATTGGAAATAGCGGAAGCTGGTTACTCCCGCCCGGATCCATCGTGTAAAAAGTATATGTCCCCAAGGCGGTCGGCCGATTGCTGCCGAAAAGTATCTTGTCATTAACTTTCGACCAGCTGGGTTCCCAACTGTCCGGCAGGTAAGTCAATCTAGTCACGTTTCCGAGATTCGATATCTGCACCTTGTATAGATCTGAGGTTCCGGTTGCTATGTTGTCTCGCGTCGAATCGAAGACAAGCCAATCTCCGTTAGGCGACCAATCTGCATTTGCGCTGTCATATTTCGGAAAGACCAAATCGCCAAACGTAACCCTTGTGACCGCGCCGCCGGAAGTCATGATAAAAACGTCCTTGTATTTTGACCCTGCTGAGGCCCGCGAGAAAGTAATATCCTGGCTCGGCGGCTGTATGGCGAGAGTTGCTTTTCGTTCGGGTGAGTGGTTCCGCTTTTTGTCGATAGTCCCTACTTTCCCCTGAACCGTGGCGGCCATCAAGAGTAAAACTACAGAAAAAAACAATAATCTACGGTATTTTCGATATTTGTAAATTTTCATAGGTCGATTGTTGTTTATCGGAACGTCGGAACCAATCGTGCCAAATCCGAGCTTGGAAACGTCTTTCAATAAGATTTCCTCTGATCGGACGCAACAGGTTTCTACAACGATCGGGACGCAATATCCATGTGCTGAGGTTCATCGCCACAAGGCAAATCAAAACATAAGTAAGGTGACAGTATTGTCGGACGTCGACCAACAACCAGCTGGTTATTTGTCGCGTCAAGTGTCGCCTTAATTCCGCTTCCACCTTTCGCGGCTAAACCTATCACACTATTTCCGAGCTTAATTATTCCAGATGTCCCGATTGATATGTCGATATAGGTTGCCGCTCCCGCGTTCTGAACATTACCGTTATCCCATTCACGCGAAATCGCAACAGCTGCTCCGTTTGGAAGGGCGGTAATCGTCAGAAACTGCTAGATTCTAGATCTCCAAGCAGTCTCAAATTTCCAAAATTTCCGACGCATCTGCCGCAGAAATCGGACTACTCATAATTTCTCTTCTGAGATATGCGCCGAGTATACTCGCCGTTCAAAACAAAGTCACGAAAATCTCGTTTTTAAATTTCAACGATTGTTTTAAAGCGTTAAACAATTGTGGAAACCGGCTTGAAGTTTCTTTCATATCTTAAGAATTCCGGTTCGACAATTGTTTACGATTATTCCACAATTGTTGAATTAATTAGATTTAGCGATTCGGAGGCTGCAGAAAAAATCTTGACTTAGTCCCGGACCTTAAATATAGTCAAGCAATATTCGATAGATAAAAAGTGGTTGAAAATCATTGTGCTGAAAGCAACGGTATTCGGAAATTGCGGAATCGATCACACCAAAATAATTTCGGTTGCATGAGAAAATTACTTGGCCGATGAAAAATACGATTAACTTGAATTTCATGGAGAAAATCATGCGGACCGTCAGTTTTTACCTTCTTAGGATCATCCCGGTACTTCTGATCGTCGCTGTCTCGGCCGGTGTCGTTTGTGCCCAAGTAGCGACAGTTGGGGTCAAACGAAAGGGCGTAACCGTACCACTTAAGGATGCACTTGTGAATGACACGGGCCGAATGGTCCTGATAATCGAGCAGGACCAAATCATCGAGCTTGTAGCGGATAGCGGGGTGACGTTTGAAACTAACAATGATAATTCAGTCAAGGTTTTAAGCAAACGGTTCCTCGTTGGCGTGACTATCAACAGCGAATCCGTTATTACTGCCAAACAAGGCGGCACTCCAATTGAAATAAGCGATGTAGATGATTTCATTGTTAAGGTGCGGGACGCCGATGCCAACCGAGAGATTGTTGCTCGGTCTACATTCCTTCCTTTTAAAATTGTCAAAGACAATTTCGGAAAGAAATTCGCTCAGTCATTCTTTGTCGTACAGGTAGATATTATTAATCAGAAACTTGAGCAACAATTTATCGTTCAGGACTTACAGGTAATAATTGATCCGAATCAGTGCGTGAAGGCGGAGCGTCTTTACTATGATTTCGAGGTTTACGAATGTCTGAGGATTTTTAGTGAATTCTTCTTTTCCCCCGCTCCCAAGGAACCGATTGGCGGTAAGGAGGTCATAGCATCCGGAAAAGCGGATTTGAATCGAAGCAAACGGAATATTGCTGAGAGGATTCTTAAGTTTTCCGCTGATATGGGTGCCATAATTGTTGGATTTGACATTCTCGGACCTGACGGTGTCAAAGGGATTAACGCGCTAGGAACCGTGACGACAGCCACCAACGCGCTCTTCCCGAATACTGCCGACGCCAAAACGGAAAACCTTAGAAATGCAATTCCGGCTGATGACGTAGTTATTGCGAGCAAATCGTCAAAAACCTTTAACCTGTTTATCCCGATCGACCAAATATTCTACAAGAAATCCTGGGAAAAATATAAGAAACCTGCGAGGGACAGTGACAGAAGTACGCTAATGCTAAAAACGGTTCTCGATATGCTTCTTCTGGCAAATGCAAGGGGAGTCCTCGTAGAAAACGATGCGCCCACCTTAGACGTAAGCTCCGACGATAATCTTGAGAACGTTCAAAAAAGGTTCAGTATAAGTGATCTCACCGAAGATTTCGACAAATCGCGACGTATCGATGGAATTCTCAGAAGTCTGGGTTTGGCCGCTAAATCTACCGATGGTTCCCGAAGCGGAAAAGCAAAAGAAAGGATTGTCAAAGCTCTCGTTCGCCTGCGCGATATCGGATGGACGGAGGCGAATCTCGGCTCCAAAAGGATTGCGGACCTTAATGGGATGAATCCCGAGCCGTTGCATAGCCTTCTTGTACGTGTTATTCATGCGCGGAAAAACTCCAGTGGAATTTTATCATCAACAGAACAAAACGACATTTTGTACGCACTGCGAGAGTTACGGTGAATCGGGCCTTGTTATTAACATCAAGATTGACAAGGAATTGTCTATTCAGCACTCGTTCAG
>JABDJV010000493.1 GCA_013003295.1 Pyrinomonadaceae bacterium
ATTGTAAACAACTTCAAAACCACGGGAGATGTTCCAGCCAAAACCGAGATCTCGGACGCTATGAGCAAGGATCTCAAAAAACGCGGTTTTAACTTTGTCGGCTCGACGATCTGCTATGCATTTATGCAGGCGACGGGAATGGTGAATGATCATATTGTTTCGTGTTTCAGGTATAAAGAAGTTTGAATATGCTCGAAAAGGCTGCATCTGCAATATTGATTTTGGTTGGGCTGGTGAATATCGCTCCGGTCATCGTTTTCTTCTTCCCGGGCCAAACAAAAAAGCTATACGGGCTTCCGATCGAAGGTGAAAATTTAATGATCCTTATGCGCCATCGCGGTGTGCTTTTGGCATTGGTCGGCCTGGCTTTGATCTATGCGGCGTTCAAGCCGGAGTTTCGAATGGCAGCGATCATTGCAGCGTTTATCAGCAAGATCGTGTTTATATTTCTAACCTTTACATCGACTGGCTATTCACCGGAAATAAGACAAGTAGCTTTGATCGACGTTGGGGCCATGGTTTTGTTGGGCGTTGTTTTGGGAATTCAATTTTATAGGAATTAGACTGATAATACGTTTGCGAAAGCAGCTTGGTAGAAGACCTTTTATAACTTGCCACTAGCTTTAGCTAGTGGAATAGATACAGAAATCCTAATGGCTTCAGCCAAATATCCACAAATCTCTATTCTCCCAAGCTATAGCCCAACCAAATGATTGGCTAAAGCCAAGAGAGGAATGCAATCGACCCACTAGCTAAAGCTAGTGGCAAGTTATATGAATCACCCGATCACACAGGCGATAAGATTTTTGCGGCAGAAAAAGATCGAATTCGTTCCGTATCTTTTTGACTATGTCGAAAAAGGCGGCACATCGTATTCTTCGCAGGTCCTTGGTGTTAATGAGCACGAAATAATAAAGACACTTGTGTTTGAAACAAATGAGAAAATAGCGTTGATCGTCTTGCAGCATGGCGACCGGCAGGTTTCGACCAAGAATCTTGCGAGACATATAAAAGCAAAATCCGTTTCTCCCGCGCCTTGGGGACGAGCAAGCAGAGTGACCGGTTATATATTTGGCGGCACATCACCTTTTGGGCTAAAGACAAGAATGCCGATATATGCCGAAAAGTCGATATTTGATCTTCCGAAAATATATATAAACGGCGGAAAGCGCGGGTTTTTGGTCGAAATAGATCCAAAGGTATTAAAAGAAGTATTAGCGATCGAAGAGGTAGAGGTAAGCCAATGATGCTGATCGATGAGTTTATGCCGAAGTATGATTTTCGAGAATCCCACGATATAAAAATTCGTGCAAAAGCCGGAGACGTATTTCGAGCGCTTAATGAAACGGATCTGTGCGATTCCTGGATAATCCGCACGCTATTTTTTATGCGGGGATTGCCGACGCGGAAAATGAAATTGAGCGAATTGAAGAAGATGCGTTTTGAAATGCTCGGTATTATTGAGGATAAAGAGGTTTTGCTCGGTTTGGCGGGGAAATTTTGGAGGATAAAAGGGGAACTCCAAAAAGTAAACTCGGGCAACTTCAGAGAATTTGATAAAGACGGATTTGCGAAGGCGGTTTGGGATTTTTCGCTGGATGAAGAATCCGGTGAAACTCGTTTAACGACCGAAACCCGGATCGAATGTTTGGACGAGGCGAGCCGGAAAAGTTTTGGATTTTATTGGAATTTCATAAAGCCCTTTAGTGGGATCATCAGAATGGAAATGCTCAAAGCCGTGAAAACAAATGCGGAAAGAGGATAACGTTCGTCGCTTTGCGAGAAACTCACTGGGGATTGATCGGGAAACATTTACGTCGCTCAATGCAATGAACACATGCGGTAAACAATCTCGAATGTTCGACACCTTCAGCGTCGGATCGCTGTTTTTCTAACCTTCCTGGGGTTGCGGCGCGGACGCCTTACTCCAGGCTATTTTCTTTGTCGCCTTCACCGACGAGATAGAAGTTTTAAGATTGCCCGCGATTCATCACGAATAATACAATCAAGCCATTTTAGAATATACTAATCGAAATTTTCTTATTCGTGCCGATTCGCGTGATTCGCGGGCACTCTCATTCTAAATTATGCTGGCAGAAACAGGAACGATAGAACGAGGATTGAGCATTGAATCGATCGAGGCGATTCTTCTTATTGGTGCGGTTGTGGCGATCATTGCCAGGCGTTTGAAAGTGCCATACACGGTCGGACTCGTGATTGCCGGAATAGTGCTCGCCTTCTTGCCGCTTGGGTTTGAAATAACCTTCAGTAAGGAAATGCTTTTCAAGGTCTTGCTTCCACCGTTGATCTTCGAAGCGGCGCTCTATATTCATTGGAAAGAATTAAAGAGAGATCTCATTCCGGTGATCACCTTTGCAAGCGCCGGCGTTTTGCTATCTGCCGGGATAACCGCGGCATTTATGCATTTCATTGTCGGCTGGGAATGGACTATGGCCGCTTTGTTTGGCGTTTTGATCGCAGCGACCGACCCGGTTTCGGTGATCGCAACGTTTAAGGAAGCAAAGGTTGAGGGACGGCTGCGTTTGCTTGTTGAAGCCGAATCTCTTTTTAACGACACTACGGCAGCTGTGGCTTTTGCAATCGCTTTAACCTTTGCAATGGGGCAATCAATGACCGTCGGAACGGCGGCAGCCGCTTTTGTACTTTCTATTGCGGGCGGTATTGCAAGCGGCTTGATCGTTGGGCTGATCTGCCTTTGGATAGCCGGGCGCACAACAGATCATCTTGTTGAGATAGCTTTGACGACTGTTGCCGCTTTTGGTTCGTTTTGGCTCGCAGAGCAATTTGGCTTTGCCGGCGTCCATCTTTCGGGCGTACTTGCTTCGATGACCGCAGGAGTTTTGGTCGGAAATACGAATGAACTGGGTTTTATCACTGAAAAAGGTGACGAATCGATCGAAGATTTCTGGGAGTTTGCGGCTTTTGTCGTGAATTCAATTATCTTCATTGTATTGGGAATCAGCGAAGCGGCACAGGATTTTAAGAAAGCAGCATTTGCGATCCTGATTGCGATCATTGCTGTGATCGTTGCCCGGGCGGCGGCGATCTATCCGATCTCGGCCCTTTATTCGAGATCGCGCTGGAAGATTGATGCCGAGCACCAACACATAATGTTTTGGGGCGGTCTTCGCGGTGCCCTTGCTTTGGCGCTTGCGCTTGGTATTCCTGAAAGTGTTCCCTATCGGTCTGAGATCTTAACAGTCACATTCGGCGTTGTTGCATTCTCGGTATTTGCCCAGGGACTGACGATGACGCCGCTCTTGAGAAAGCTTGGGCAGCTGCCGGATTCGGGATCGGAGGTTGAGGTAGAAGAAAAAGAAAACCAGTAGTATTCTGCCAGAGCTTTTTTGCACTTGTACTCGGTTTTTCGAATAAAATTTGGTCTTCTTCACTTGCCACTAGCTTCAGCTAGTGGTTCAAATTTCAGAAACATAGGCTTTAGCCCCAAAAGTTTTGTTCGGCTAAAGCCAAGAAAGAGAGAGACTCAGTTCCACTAGCTGAAGCTAGTGGCAAGTTATGGGTAGGGGAAAAGCATTATCGATAAAATAGTCCATTCAAACCGAAGCCTAGTTCTTCTTGAGATATTCATTTTTTCTTTTGCGGTTTTTTGAACGCCCAGTTAACCGCCATCAAAGCCCGAAATATCGTTCATCCCGAAACAGGTAGATAAGAAAGCAAAGGATTATTGAGAGCCCTATTCATAGGGCTAGCCACGCTTCGCGGTGTTTAGCCACGCCATTTATGGCGTGGGAATTCGGATTAAGATACCCAAGGGCGTTAAATTGTCCTTTAACAAAAAGCGATGCGCGAGAGGCAAGTGAATTCGTCGCTGACGACGGCTGAAGCTTGGAAAGGACGTTAAAACGCCCTAGGATATTTCGTGGGCATAGACCACGACGTAAACGACGTGGCTAAACGCGCTTCGCGACATGCCTGATTAATCAGGCTAAAGCGGTGGCCCCCACTAGTACGAGTGAATATTCACAGTATCTCCTGAACTAGGTTTGTGGACGCATACTGGCAAAAGCGTACTGATTCGTATATTATTACAAAAATGAATGAACATTCACTCATTATGAGTTTAAGGAATAAATTATGAAAGAAGCAGTAATTGTATCGTCCGTGCGTACGGCGGTTGGGAAGGCTCCGAAGGGGACTTTAAGGAATACTAGGCCTGATGATCTTGGGGCGACGGCGATCAAGGGGGCGGTCGAGCGGGTCGAAGGACTCGAAGGCGGGCAGGTTGATGATGTCATCATGGGCTGCGCATTTCCCGAGGCCGAGCAGGGGATGAACGTAGCGAGGACGGCGGCGATCGAGGCCGGGCTTCCGGTTGAGGTTTCGGCGATGACGGTGAATCGCTATTGTTCGTCGGGTCTTCAAACCATAGCGCTTGCGGCAGATAGGATTCGAACCGGCGGTGCAGAGGTGATCGTAGCCGGCGGACTCGAAACGATGTCGATGATCCCGATGGGCGGAAATGTCTTCCGGCCGAATCCGAAAATTGCCGACAATTATCCCGATTATTATTTAAATATGGGGCTCACGGCAGAGGCGCTGGCCAATAAATACGAGATCTCGCGTGAAGAACAGGATGAGTTTTCATTAAACTCGCATTTAAAAGCGGCGGCGGCGATCAAGGACGGAAAGTTTAAGGATGAGATCGTTCCGCAGACGGTTTATGTTGACGAAGTAGACGAAAAAGGCCGTGTGCGCCGCAAGGAAGTGGTGTTCGATACCGATGAAGGTGTTCGCTACGACGCCAACATCGAGGGTCTGCAAAAACTGCGCCCCGTTTTTCACGCCAAAGGATCGGTGACGGCGGGAAGTTCATCGCAAATGTCCGACGGAGCAGCAGCATCGGTCGTAATGTCTTCGGAAAAGGCTGAGGAAATGGGACTCAAGCCGCTCGCAAGATTTGTAAGCTACGCAACCGCCGGTTGTCTGCCTGAGGAAATGGGCGTCGGGCCGGTTTATGCCATTCCAAAGGCTTTGAAGCTCGCGGGGTTGACGCTTGATGATATTGGCGTAATCGAACTTAACGAGGCTTTTGCCGCTCAGGGCCTTTCGGTGATGAAACTTCTCGAGATGAACCCGGCGAAGGTAAATGTAAACGGCGGCGCGATCGCCCTCGGGCATCCGTTGGGCTGCACGGGAGCAAAGCTTACCGCCACAATTCTGCGCGAGATGCAGCGCGGCGATCATAAATACGGAATGGTAACAATGTGCGTCGGCGGCGGTATGGGCGCTGCGGGAATATTTGAACTGATCAAATAAGATTGTTCTGGATAAATCCGCGCGGCGAAGGAAGAATCTGTTTGATATTTTTTGGCGGAGGAATTATGTCGCAAAGATTATCAGGTTTGGAAGGAAAAGAAGTTCCGTTTTTTGCGCGTCCGGTTTACTGGATCTCGAAGAGGATAGCCGGAAAAGTCGTTACGCCTGTCAAGGTAAAAGCACGTCGTCCGGGGATTCTTTGGATCGACAATTTACTCGGTGTCGCAATTGACAAGTCAGGTAAATTGCCGAAGCGTCTGCATACGATAGTTCAACTTCGGACGGCACAAATTGTCGAATGTCCTTTTTGAATGGACATTGGATCTGCGGTCGGCAGAGAGCAAAATGGCGTAACGGATGAAGAAATACGGGCAGTCTCGAGCTTCCGGGATAGCGACCTGTTTTCTGATAGTGACAAAACTGCGCTGGAATATGCGGAAGAAATGACAAAGACCCCGGTAGCCGTACCGGATGAATTTTTTGCGCGACTCCGGGAACACTTCGACGAAGAGCAAATTATCGAGTTGACGGCAAGTATTGCCTACGAAAATTACCGAGCGCGGTTTAACCATGCCCTTGATATCAAAAGCGATAATTTATACAACTAACAAATGATTCGATCAGGATGTTTTTTGCGGGAGCGAAACTCGTTTTCGGTTTGTTTTTTTCCAAAAAGATATTAAGTGAAGAAATGGCTTTTCAGGATCGGCATTGGATTTTTAATGATCTTTCTAATTCTGGCTGGATTGATCGTCTACGGTGAGATGGATGAAACGATCGTGGCTGATTATGTCAGAGATGAAGGGCTAAAAAGCGCGAAGCAAGATTTTCAGGGCACACCCGTTGATCAAAAGGGGAGATTTGTAAACATTGAATATCCGTTTTTGCCTTCATTCGTGAATTTGATGAGATGGAAACTTGGTGGAAATCCCCAAGCTCAGGAAAAGAAAAATGATAAATCTCCGCTAAAAATTTTCGACCCAACGGGTTTTTTTAATGGTGAGAACGACGGAATTATTTGGCTCGGACACGCTTCGGTATTGATCAGGCTCGAAGGGAAGACGATTCTAATCGACCCCGTTTTTGGGAACCCTTCATTCATAGACAGATATTTCGAATTACCGTCCCCACTCGGAAAGATCAAAAATGTTGACTATGTATTGACTTCGCACGACCATCGGGATCATTTAGACGAGCCAACAATTCGTGCAATTGCAGAAAAGTTTCCGGACGCAAAGTTTCTCGCGGGTATCGGAAGCGAAGATGTTCTGTATGAATGGACCGGCCGCAAAAACCGGGTAAAAACCGCAGGCTGGTACGAGCAGTTTGCGATCGATGACGAAGATGTTCGAATTACTTTTGTTCCGGTAAGGCATTGGTCAAGGCGTTGGATAAACGATACAAACCGGAGACTTTGGGGCGGCTATATAATTCAAGGCGGCGGAAAGACCTTTTATCATGGCGGCGATTCGGGATATGGCAATCACTACGCAGAAATGGGAGAAGTATTCGGCGAAATTGATTATTTTATAATTGGAATCGGCTCTTATGCGCCGCGTTGGTTTATGAAACCGAATCACAATAATCCCGAGGATGCGTGGAAGGCATTTAAAGATTCAAAAGCAAAATATTTGGTTCCGATGCACTACGCGACCTTTAATATGACCGATGAGCCGCCAAGCGAACCTCTAAGAAGACTAAAACGGGTTTCAGAGAAAAAGGGAGAAGCCGACAAGGTCAGAGCGTTGCAGATTTACGAAAGTTTAGTAACTAGTAAATAGTAAATAGGGAGCAGATGGAACTTTTGATCTGGTGAAATATGGAAAAGCTGCGAAGAAAGCCCCGGATATAAATACTTATTTTTTATAAATTGCCACTAGCTTCAGCTAGTGGAACGGGTTTAAAAGATATATCTGCTTTAGCAGAACTTTAGAAGAAGCTTTTCATCATGGCTTTAGCCCAAATTGGACATTCGGCTAAAGCCGGAAAAGGAATGAACCATGGTCCACTAGCTGAAGCTAGTGGCAAGTTAAGCTGAAGCTAGTAGCAACTTAAGCGATTTACAACAGCCCAACAGTCGGCCGAAGCTTGCCAACTTAATTCTCAAGCGCCGGCTTCTCTTGCTGAATGAACGTTCATTCAGTTATAATAACGTAACAAATTTGGATAGAAAACGAGGATTTAGTAGAAATATGGACGCAAAGATGGAAAAAGAATATGTAAAAGGTGGGGCCTTTTTGATCGAAGACCGCGAGGCTGCGGATATGTTTACGCCGGAGGATTTTACCGATGAGCACAAGATGATCGGTGAAACGACGCGTGAATTTGCCGATAACGAAGTTAATCCAAACATTGAGGCGATGGAGAATCACGAGTGGGAAGTAGCGAGGAATTTGGTCGCCAAAGCGGGTGAACTCGGGCTTTTTGGAGCAAATATCCCCGAGGAGTTTGGCGGTCTTGATATGGACCAGGTTTCGGGAGTTGTGGTCGCTGAGATGATGGGACGCGCGGGCGGTTTCGGTACCACCTACGGTGCTCATTCCTCGATCGGCCTGCTGCCGATACTCTATTTTGGCACGGACGAGCTTAAGAAAAAATACATCCCGGGAATCGTTTCCGGCGAGAAGGTTTCGGCATATTGTTTGTCCGAAGCGGGTTCGGGCTCTGATGCGCTCGGCGCAAAATGCACGGCGAAGCTTTCCGATGATGGAACGGAATATATCCTAAACGGTGAAAAAATGTGGATCTCAAACGGCGGATTTGCGGATTACTATATCGTTTTTGCAAAGCTCGATGGCGAAGATGAAAAATTCTCGGCATTTATGATGGAGCGCAGCGATGATTGCCGGCCGGGGACGGAAGAACACAAAATGGGAATCAAATCCTCATCAACTACCCCTTTGATTCTTTCAGACGCAAGGACACCTGTAGGAAACTTGATCGGAGAGATCGGCGATGGCGCAAAGATCGCCCTAAATGTACTCAACGTCGGCCGTTTCAAACTCGGTGCGTCGGTAACCGGCGGAGCGAAACAATCAATTCATCACGCCGTTCAGTATGCCAACGAGCGTGAGCAGTTTGACACACCGATCGCACAATTTGGCGCGATCAAACACAAGATCGCCGAGATGGCGATCCGTACGTGGGTTGCCGAGAGTATTACCTACCGAACGGTCGGGATGATCGACCGGCTGATCGGAGACGGCACCGATGGCGCGAAAAAACTCAAGTCGATCGAAGAATACGCGGTTGAAAGCTCGATCAACAAGGTTTATTGCTCGGAAGTGTTGGATTATGTTGTTGACGAAATGGTTCAGATCTACGGCGGCGCCGGTTATTCGGCCGACTACCCTGCCGAGAAAGCCTATCGGGATGCGCGCATTAACCGGATCTTTGAAGGTACGAATGAAATTAATCGAATGCTTATTCCCGGAATGCTTCTCAAAAAGGCTATGAAGGGTGAGCTCGGGCTACTCGGAGCAGCAAAGGCTTTGCAGGAGGAAATTCTGAACCCGGTGATGTCGTTTGATGAGGAAACCGATCTTCTCGAAACCGAGTTGAAGCTCGCGCGCAATGCCAAGAAAGTCGCATTAATGGTCTTGGGAAGCGCGGCGCAAAAATATATGGCTTCGATCAAGGACCAACAGGAGATCCTGATCGGTTGTGCCGACATAATCATGGAGGCATACGCGATGGAAACGACGGTTCTGCGGGCGAAAAAGATCGCTGAAAAGGATGGCGAGGAAGCCGCGGCGAAATATATCGATGCCGCCGGTGTTTTCTGTAACGACGCGATTCAAAGGGTTGAAGCAACGGCGAAAAATACCCTTGCAGGTTTTGGTGAAGGTGATGAGCTAAGAGTTATGCTCGCGGCTTTGAAGCGTTTTACAAAAAACAATTCACCGATTAACACGATTGCTGCCCGTCAGAGGATCGCGGATACTTTGATCGCGGCGAATGGGTACAATTTCTAAAATGGCTGCAGAAACACGCACGGAGCTAGTGTGTACTTAACAAGATTACACACTTACTTCGTGCGTGTTTCTGCAAATTCTCGGAGTTACTCGATGGACGGGATGATCTTCCCGTTCATCTTTTTTTATTGCGCTTTTCGTAGCGATTCGTTTTCCCATTAGTGTTGATTCGCGCAAATTCGTGGGCAAAGTTTTGGCTGGATATCTCAAACTCACGGGCTCTAAACGGGTCGCTCTGACGTGTCTCTTATATTCGCCGTTCGGATCACGGGCCAGGACAGGCCGCCGCCCGTTCATTCCTATTCGCGCTGATTCGCGTAAATTCGCGCGCAAAATCTTGGCTGGACATCTCAAACTCACGGGCATTTAACGGGTCGCTACCGCTTGCCGTACTGACGTGTATCGTATATTCGCGCTGATTCGCGTAAATTCGCGCGCAAATTCATCCTAACTATTTTGATTATTGAATTTATTGCAGAAATCCGAACGCCGAAGTATAATCTCTACGGAAAAAGCAACACATTAATCAGCCCAATTTTACGCGGTCCGTTGCGGCCGCGAAAACGAAGAACTGTATTTTTTAAAGGAATATCTATGTCTAGAAAACTGCTTGTCTTGTTAATTCTCAGTTTAGCCGCCGGCTCGTTATATGCACAGAAGCCAAAGAAACTTCCGCTTAGCGAAAACGACCGCATTTTTTCGCCGATGAAGTACCGTTCGATCGGGCCGTTTCGCGGCGGGCGTTCGACCGGTTCGACGGGCGTGATCGGCGATCCGAAAACCTATTATATGGGAACTACCGGCGGGGGTGTTTGGAAAACAACAGATATTGGCGTTAGCTGGCAAAATATTTCCGACGGATATTTTACGACCGGTTCGGTCGGTGCGATCGCGGTTGCGCCGAGTGATCCGAACGTTGTCTTCGTTGGTATGGGCGAGCACGCTCCGAGAGGGGTTATGACCCATCATGGCGATGGCGTCTATAAATCGACGGATGCGGGCAAGACCTGGAAGAAGATGGGCCTCGAAAGATCCCAACATATTTCCCGGATCATTATTCACCCGAAGAACCCAAATGTGGTTTACGTCGCGGCTCAGGGTGCACTTTATAGCAGCTCGAAAGAACGCGGACTATACAAATCGGTTGATGGCGGGAAGACCTGGAAAAACATTCTTTATGTAAATGATAAAACCGGTGCTTCCGAGCTTTCGATGGATGCGAACAACTCCCGAATACTCTATGCGGCGATGTGGGAACACGGGCGCAGGCCATGGCAGGTTATCAGCGGCGGACCCGGAAGCGGGCTTTACAAATCGGTCGATAGCGGCGAGACGTGGGAACCTTTAACAAAAGGATTGCCGAAGGAAATGGGGAAAATGGCGATTGCCGTTGCCCCTTCAAATTCGGATAAAGTTTATGCCTTGATCGAAAGTGACACTAAAAAAGATCTCGGCGGATTGTTTGTTTCGACAAACGGCGGCGAAAATTGGCGAAAGGTTTCAGGTGACAACCGGCTTACTCAGCGGGCCTGGTATTACATCGAAGTCTTCGTTGATCCAAAGAACGAAAATATGGTCTACGTTCTGAGTGCTCCAAATTTACGTTCGAAAGACGGCGGCAAAACCTGGGAGCGTTTGGGCGGGACCCACGGTGACTATCATGATCTCTGGATAAATCCTGACAACCCAAAGAATATGGTCATCTCAAACGACGGTGGTGCGGCGATCACGTTCAACCGCGGAAGGAATTGGACAACTCAAAGCACCATGCCGACAGCTCAATTTTATCGTGTGAATACTGATAATTTGTTTCCGTATAACATTTACGGAGGGCAGCAAGATAATTCTTCGGTGAAGATCGCGAGTTTCCAGGCGGCAAGCGGCGGAATTACGACTGACAGCTGGTCGGCTTCGGCGGGCGGGGAAAGTGCGTTTCTTGCATTTGATCCCGATAAGCCGGATTACGTTCTTGGAGGAAGCTACCAGGGAACGATAAATATCCTCGATGTAAAGGCGAAAGCGCGCACCAAAATTATGGCCGCACCGCTTCAATATCTTGGCGTCTCGGCGAAAGATATGAGGTATCGGTTCAATTGGAATGCACCGATAATATGGAGCAAACACGAGCCGAATACGTATTATCACGCGGCTCAATTTCTGCTTAAAACTCAGGATATGGGCAAGACTTGGACAGAGGTTTCACCGGATCTGACGAAAAACGAAAAATCGAAGCAAGGCACGCCCGGGGTTCCGTATACGAACGAAGCTGTTGGTGCAGAAAATTACGGCACGATCTCATACGTAAGCGAATCCCCACATGAAAAAGGCGTGATCTGGGTCGGGACCGATGACGGACTTGTTCAGCTAACACGCGATAACGGAGCGACATGGAAAAACGTAACGCCAAATGGTTTGCCGGAAACATTGGTAAACGCGATAGATGTTTCTCCGCATGATAAAGGCACGGCGTACATTGCCACGACCCGTTATAAATTTAACGATCACCGACCGGGTTTGTATAAGACGACAAATTATGGGGCTTCGTGGACAAGGATCGACCGCGGGATTCCGGCAAATGCGTTCACGCGTGTTGTGCGTGAAGACGATGTACGAAAAGGACTGCTCTATGCCGGAACCGAGCTTGGTGTATTTATTTCCTGGAACGACGGTGGAAGCTGGGAGCCGTTACAATTGAATTTACCGATCACGCCGATTACGGATATGAAAGTCCATAAAGGAAATTTGGTTGTGGCGACATCGGGGCGTTCATTTTGGATCCTGGACGATCTGAATGTCCTGCGCCAGTATCGCGGTAAGCCAAGCGGTGTTGTTATGTATCAGCCGAAGGATGCACATCTCTCCAATCATTTTAGCCAGCTAAATGGGAACAGTGACAGTTTTGACGGAACAAGTACCTTCTCCGGAGTGAATCCGGCAAATGGAACTGTTTTCTATTACAATCTGCCGAAGCTCAAGGAATCTGACGAGGTTACGCTTGAAATTCGTGATGATTCAGGAAAACTGATCCGAACGATTTCTTCAAAAGGTGTGAAAGGATTTAGTGGCTGGGATGGCGGGCCGCCTTCGAAACCGACTCTTTCAAAGAAAGAGGGAATGAACAGATTCGTCTGGGATATGCGGCACCCGACGATGCCGGGCGTTCCCGGAGTATATATCGAGGCAAGTTATCGCGGACATAAAGCTCCTCCGGGAAAATATACATTTACGCTGAATGCCGCTGGAAAATCTGTTTCAAGCTCGGCATCGATTCTTCGAAATCCAATGTATCCGACGACTCCGGCTGAATATGCTGAATTTGACCGCGTAATGTCGATGATGGAGACGGAAGTGACGACCATGCACAATTGGATAAACAGCTTCCATGAAAAGCAAAAGCAACTTGAGGCCGTTCTCAAAGCATTGCCGAAAGATGCAAAGTATGATGCGGCTCGAACTCAAGGCGAAGCACTTCTTAAAAAGATGAAGGCCTGGGATGAAGATATGGTCAATAGAAAAATTCAGGCATATGATGATGTCGAAAACTTTCAGAATAAGTTTTCGGCAAATTACATGTTTATGATGAATCAGACCGAAAGTGATATTCCGCGCGTGAATCAGCCGTCACTTGATTTGATGAGAAAGATGAACGGTGAATGGGCAACGCTAAAATCCCGGGCCGATGAAATTCGAAATCGAGATATTCCGGCAATTAATAAAACGCTTTTTGACGCCGGGAAAGGCGCGATCTGGAAGGAATAGTATGGTAGCGCCACCGTCCCGGTGGCTGTTGCGGTGTGCGTCCCGCCGCCGCAAGGCTGCACATTATTAGACCTAATCTGAGAGCGAGACGCTCTCAGGACTGCCACCGGGACGGTGGCGGTACAACTCTAGTCCCTAATGAGCGATAACTCATCCGAAATCAAGGACATTTCTCTTGCTCATAAAGGTCTTGAAAGACTTGAATGGGTGAGGGAGCGGATGCCGATAATGAGGCATTTGAAAGCACGAATTTCGGATGAACAGCCTTTCAAAGGGCTGCATTTAGGGATTTGCCTGCACGTAGAAGCAAAAACAGGAGTCTGGCTCGAAGCCCTGATCGCCGGCGGGGCCGGGATTTCGATTACGGGAAGCCCGGGAACCACCCAGGATGAGGTTGCAGCAGCTTTAACGAAGGAATACGGCGTAAAGGTTTTTGCGCGTCGTGATGAATCGTTTGACGATCATTTACAGTTTGCCGAGAGAGTTTTAGAAAGCGAACCGGACCTGATAATTGATAACGGCGCTGACCTGCACTTTTTGCTGCATCAACACGAGACATTTGCCCAAGTAAAGCACAAGATCATCGGTGCGACTGAAGAAACCACTTCGGGAGGCTATCGCCTGCGGGAAGAACTCGAAGAACAGGCTTTTCCAACGATAGTGATCAATGATTCAAGGGCCAAGCGGATAATCGAAAATCGATATGGAGTCGGGCTCTCGGTTGTCGACGGGATAATGCGGTGCACCAATATCCTGCTAAACGGCCTAAAGATCGCTGTGATCGGTTATGGCTATTGCGGAAGAGGCGTCGCGATCTGCCTCCGAAATTTGGGAGCACATGTAACCGTCGTCGAGATCGATCCTCTGACCTGTCTGGATGCGCATTTGGAAGGTTTTGAGGTTGGAGATCTGGGTGATGCTATTCCCAAAGCTGAAATGGTTATCACCGTTACGGGGAGTTCGGGCATTCTTGCGAAAGAGCAATTTGCCGATCTTAAAGATGGAGCAATCCTCGTCAATGCCGGTCATTTTGAGTTTGAGATTGACGTGGCCGGATTACGCGAGATCGCGACGGACAGCCGCCAGATCCGGGAAAATATCGAATCATTCGATCTTGAAAACGGCAAGAAACTGTTCTTGCTGGCAAAGGGAAATCCGGTAAATCTGGCCGGAGGCGATGGAAACCCGATCGAAGTTATGGACCTAGGCTTGGCACTGCAGACTTTGAGCCTTATTCATTTGATCGAAAACTCGGCGACTATGGAGCATAAACCCCAAAATGTCCCCGCTGAGGTCGAGAGTGAGGTTTCTAAAATGGCTCTTGAGGCATGGACGAAATAAATATGTCTAAGATGAAATTAATTCAATTGCTTCTTCTTTTGTTTCTTACCGCTTCTGCAAACGCTCAAAGTTTTAAAACCAAGATTACACTTCAAACACCTGAGAGTGGTCAGAGCCGTTATAAATACATTCCTTTCGATGTGCCCGAAAACACCCAAACTCTTTCTTTCAGATACAAATACGACAAAAAGGGCGGTGACAACAGGCTCGAATTCGGCGTTTTTGAAACCGGCTTTTCGGGACGGGACGGAGATAAGAGGGGTCTCCGCGGTTGGAGCGGAAGTGTTCGCGATTCGGCCTTTATTGCTGAAGATCGTGCCACCCACGGCTATTCAGCCGGAAAGATTCAGCCGGGCAAGTGGTATTTTATCATCGGATTAGCGCAAGTCGCGACTGAAGGCGTCGAATTAGAACTCAGGGTTAATTTTAACCAGATCGATGAAAAGCCTTTGAAGCAATTTCAGGCAGAACAAGGGAAGAGATTTTCGTTTGATAAGCATAGGAAACGAAAAAAGCTTAGATCAAATGGGCTCACTTGGTTTCGCGGAGACCTGCACGCTCACAGTTTTCATGGAGACGGAAGTTGGTCGGTCAAAGCGATCTTAGATTCGGCAAAATCAAACAGTCTGGATTTTGTCGCCCTAACGGAGCACAACACATTCACGCATTACCGCGAAATTGATGACCAGGCCGCGCATTATCCCGATCTATTGATCCTGCGGGGACAGGAGGTGACAACATATGGCGGGCACATCAACGTATGGGGTCTGCCGAGAGGCGAGTGGGTTGATTTTCGCGTATTGCCTGACCTCGAATCGAGCGGCAAACGAATCGCGAAAGAGGCCAGATCGTTTGGAGCACTGGCTTCGATAAATCATCCGACGATGAATTGCCGCGGGTGCAAATGGACCTACGATGATCATTGGGGAAATCTGGATTCGGTCGAGATCTGGAATGCGACCTGGGACCGAGATGATGAAGAGGCACTCAAAACATGGGATAAATTCTTAAAAGAGGGAAGATCGATCACTGCGATCGGCTCGTCTGATTCGCATCAACCGCCTTATGAACCGAGTACCTATCCGACAAATTTGGCAATTGGTAACCCGACCGTTTTTGTAGGAGCAAAACAACTCGATCAGGAAGATCTGTTTAAAGGGATAAGAAGTGGTAGCGTGTTTGTTACAAAAAAACCGCAATATACCATCGAACTTAGCGCCAACAGAATATATAATATCGGCGATAAAATTGAGACCTCGAATCTTACAAAGATAAAACTAAGCGCTTTACTAAAAGGGTTTCCGGCCGGGTCGAAGATGGTTTTGATTTCGGATGGTGCGGTAGTACAGGAGGAACTAACTCCTAAGGGAAAACTCGCAAGGGATTACGAGTTTCGTCCAGTCGGACGCAAATATATCAGGCTTGAAGTCAGGGACGCCGAGGGCAAAATGTTGGGTTTTACAAATCCTATCTATCTTAGTGGGAAAACATCAAAGCGAAAGAGCAATTTATGAATGTCGAAAAAGAAACTTTAGATCCTACTCCGAATTTTTCAAAAGGGATCGGCTATTATTTGAGCGGAATGGAAGAGGTTCGCGAACAAATACGCTCGGCGGCAAAAGATCTTTCGAACGAGGAGATTTCTCAAAAGTTGGCGCCGAATGCCCACTCGATCGGGCAGCTCATTCTGCACAATGCAGAAGCCGAATGGTGGTGGTTGAAAGTCGTCGTTGCCGAAAAAGAATTGGATGAGGACGAAGCGGCACGTGAGGCATTTTGGGATATTTTAGATGACGAAGATTTTGCCTCCAAAGACTATTCGGCTCAGTTTTGCATTGACGCGGTGGACCGCGTTCGCTTGAAATGTTTGGTGGTATTGAAAGACCTGACCGACGACGATCTGGATAGATTTTACGGCTGGGATAAAAATGACGGCACAAGGATTGAAAAATCATTACGCTGGATTCTCCACCACTTGATCGACCACGAAGCTCAGCATAAAGGGCAGATCTTAATGCTAAAACGGCTTTTGCGGGAAAGCTAACTTGTAAATCCTTGGGATTCAGTTTCAAAATCTTTCCATGGCGTTTCGAGTTTATCTGCGGCCTTTTTTGATAGCTGCAGACATGAATCTTGCAAAGAGAAGGGCCGTGAGACGTTCAATTCGGCTTTACTAAACGCCCATTCAAAGTGTTATCATTATTTGTGAGGCAGATTATTTCTCCCCTCAGGCATCATAGCAATCAGCTTTATTAGAGAGATACATAAATGGCAGCAATAGACGAATATATAGAAAAATTCAGCGAAAGCGGTAAAAGAGTTGTTGAGAAAGCCCTTGACGATTCAAAAAAACGCAACCAAAACTTCATTTCCGTGGGGCACATTCTGCAGTCGCTCGCGAATGAAGAAGAAGATCTTTTTAACGAAACGATGCGTGATCTTACGGTAGATCCGCGTTCGGTAAAGCTCTTGATCGAAAAGAGGGTTGATTCCGGAAAAGAATACGCCGGAAAAGGTTTTAAGATCGCACCTGAAACTACAGATCTATTTAAACGTTCGATGGATCGGGCGCGTTCTCAGGGCCGGCGCGTAATTGATGCGAGCGACATATTCTATGTAATGTCTAATGATGAGCGCAGCCTTTTAAACGACATACTGCAAAACTTGGGAGTCGGGTACGACGATCTTGCCCAAACCGCACGTACGAGAATTCGTAAACGTCAAAAGCAGGAAGAGCGTGACCGTAAGAAATACGAACTTCCGTCTTACCTAAAGCATTTTGGTGTTTCCTTAAACAAAATGGCCCGTGATGACAAGCTTCCGCCGGTGATCGGACGTGAGCAGGAAATTCGTCATATGATCGAGATCCTCTCGCATCGGGAGCGTTCGAATTCCCCGATGCTTGTCGGTGAACCCGGGGTTGGTAAAACGGCCGTGGCCGAGGGCCTCGCAAGATTGATCGAGCTTGAGCCGGAGAAGGTGCCCCAGCGTTTGAGAAATTCGCATATCGTCCAGCTCCAAATGGGCGGAATGGTTGCTGGCACAATGCTCCGCGGGATGTTTGAGGAGCGGATCAAGGGAGTTATCGATGAAGTAAAAGAAAAAGAACATATTATTCTTTTCATCGATGAGGCTCATACGATAATTGGCGCCGGTGCTGCGATGGGTGCATCTTCGGATGCGGCAAATATGTTTAAGTCTTCGCTTGCGCGGGGAGAATTGAGGATCATTGGTGCTACAACGCTTACCGAGTATAAGGAATACATCGCTGAGGATGAGGCGCTTGCACGACGATTCAGGCTTGTAAAAGTTGAAGAGCCGTCGATCGACGAAACCAAGGAGATCCTGCTTGGTGTGCGTCCGCGCCTGGAAAAAAACTATTCGGTGACGATCTCTGATGAAGCTATCAATATGGCGCTTGAGATGTCGCCTAAATATATACGAAACCTGCATTTACCGGATAAGGCTATTGGTTGGCTGGACACCGCTTCGGTCAAGGTCGAGATCAACGAACCTTCTTCTTTGGTGGTTAAGCCCGAACATATTGTAGATGTAATTTCACAGGAATCGCGTATTCCAAAGGATATGATCTACCGCGATACTACCGATCGTTTTGCAAAAATGGAAAAGGAGTTGGCAAAGCGTGTGGTCGGACAAAAAGAAGCGGTTCGGTCGGTTTGCGAAAGACTTCGCCTGAATAAAGGTCCGCTGAAGGAAAGCCACTACGCTCCGGACGGCGTGTTGTTATTCCTCGGACCCACCGGGGTCGGGAAGACCGAACTCGCAAAGGCGGTTGCCGAATTCATGTTTGGTGACGAGGAAAAAATGGTTCGGATCGATATGTCGGAATACGGCGATGGAACGGTTGGGATCGAAAAGCTGATCGGGATGCCCAGGGGAATCGTTGGATCGGAACGGGGCGGGATTCTAACAGAACAATTGCGCGAAAATCCATACACCGTTTTACTGCTTGATGAAGTTGAAAAAGCGAACCCGTATTTGATGAACATCTTTTTGCAGGCTTTTGACGAAGGCTGGATCACAGACGGACGCGGCAAGAAAGTCTATCTTTCGGATGCGATCGTGATCATGACGTCGAATCTAGGCTCGGAGAGTTTTAAGAAATACGAGAAGCCGCTTGGATTTGGAATGAAATCGCTTGGCGATATGAAACAGATCAAAGGCGACGTGATGAAGGCCGCCGAAACGCGTTTTACACCGGAATTTAGAAATCGTATTGATGAGATAATAATCTTTTCTCCGCTTACGATGGATGAGGTAAAAGAGATTGCAAAGCTCTATCTTGCGAAGATCCGGAAGCAAATGGAGATGCAGGGCAAATTCGTCGAGGTCACCGATGAGGCTATCGACCTGATCACGCTGAAAGGATTCAGCCCGGCGTACGGCGCGCGTTTCTTAAAGCGTTTTGTTGATCAGAAGGTGAAACTTCCGCTGACTAGTCTTTGGAAAACCGGCACGCAGTTTGTTGTGGATCAGGACGGTGACGAGATAACTGTTACGGCTAAGGATACTTTTAGCCTGAACTAGATCTGACAAAACGACATATTTCAGCAACAAAGGCTTTAGTGATAATATTTTGCTAAAGCTTTTTCTTTTATTATTAGAACTATGACGAAGTTAAGACCAGTAGTAAAAAGTTTCATCGCATTCTGCGCAGTTGTAAGTTTTTTTTCTTCAGTTTATGCCCAAAACAACTTCGATAAACCTGAAGACAAAGCCGCGAAAGCTAAATCGGTAGTTAATCGGGCCATTCAAAAACTTGGCGGCGAACGGTACTTGAATGTAAGGACCTCGATCGGTGAGGGAAGATTCAGTCTTCTTAAGGACGGGCAGATCGTTTCTTTTTCATCGTTTGTCGATGTAATTGTTGCTCCGGAAAAGGAGCGAACCGATTTCACCGAGCGCGGCTCGAAAACCGTTCAGGTAAACGCTGACGGAAAGGGCTGGATGTATCAGGAACATCTTGAGAAGCTTTCCGACCAGAAGGGGCCGCAGCTCGAGAGTTTCAAACGCAGCTTACGTTCGCACTACGACTATTTGCTCAAAGGAAAATGGAAAGACGAAGCGAAATTGAGCTATGAGGGCAGGCGGAGAGCAAGCCTCGGCAAGCGAAACGATGTATTGCGTTTAACTTTCAAGGATAACTTTTGGGTGGAATATGAGTTTTCAGATGAAGGTCTGCCGATGAAGACAAAGTATGAACGCACCAACTCTGACAATAAGATGATCACCGAAGAGAACCGTTATGCTCAATTCATCGATGAGCAGGGTATCCTGACACCGTTCGTCGTCGACCATTATACCGACGATAAGCATTCCTTCCGGGTAAATTATAAATCGATGATCTATAACAAAAAAATCCCCGACAAGATCTTCGTCAAGCCGGGGAATCCTAAAAAGCTTCGAAAGAAGTTAAAGCTCTAAAATTATTTAATTTCCTTCATCGCATTATCGATCAGCGTCCTCAAGTGTTGCTTATGCGCTCTTGAGGATGTGTTTCCAACGGGTCTTGCCATCGTTCGAATTCTCTTCAAACTATAAATAGCCATTGACCTCGCCCCGCTAATATAGCGGTTTGTTTTGCTTGGTTTAGCCATGCGGATCAAATAATTCGTATAAGCGATCTGCAGGTTTTGCCTGAACGAATTCACATTGCCCTTGATATCGGCCGCAAATACGGCGTTATTCAGATCGGTCATAAACGTCGAGAGCGGATATTTATTACCGTACAATGTCGAATCGTTGATTCTCTGAAGCGTATTCGGATGAAGGATATGACGCAACACATTGTTTTGGTAAGTCAAAACCTGCTGATGTATCTTTGGATCCTCCGGTCCTCTGAAGAGGTTGAATCCTCTTCTTTGCATAGCCAAATAGGCAAAGAGATCGCGCGGTGCATCGTAAGCATTAGGAGCAAAAACATACTTACTCAAAGCTTCCATCGCTCTTTTCTGATCGGCTAAGTTTACCGGCGTGTACGGTTTCGTTCCACCTCGTTGACCAGCCATCGCTCTGTCCACGTAAACTCCGCCAATAAATCGGGAGATCACGTTTGTCGCACCTGCCCGCTGTCCGCTAAGGATAAAGTAGGCCCGGCGCAATTCCTGATATGATTTGCCCGGTTTTGTGAACTTGCGTTTTACATCGCCCATCAACGCATTGACAAGCTCAATACGATCGATCGAATACCCGATCTGGTCACTCGAGTGATCTCCGATCATAACTCTCGGATCGATAGCTTTACCCGGCGCACGCATGTCATCAGCATCGTTGCCGAAGATATGTTCCGGTTTAGTCGATTCGCTGAGAAGCTGATTCATTTCAGCCGTTGACTTAAACGGCGTGTAGCCAAAGCGAATCGCCCATATATCGTAGGGACCAACGGATGTATCCGCGTATTGTCCTTGCCGGCTTCTGTCCCTCGTAACGTTTAGTGCCGGATAATCCATTACCGATGTCGCCAGCGCGCCTCGGTAACCCGGGTCAGAGAGTTGAGCCGGAGTTTTCCAGTGGCTTGCTTTCATATTGTGGTTGAGCCCCAGCGTATGTCCGACCTCGTGCATGATCAGATACATCATGGATTCTTTCAGCAGACGCCGTCTCTCAATGCTGCTCGCGCCGGCTGCTGCCAGGACCGCTTTACCAAACATTGTGTTCTCATGCATCAGCTGGCCGGCAGAACAAAAGACCTGATTGTTTCTCATGAAGTCCGCCGGATTGAATTCCTTTTGGGCCACGGCAAGATCATAAAGACGGTCTGCCATTACCCGGTTTGTAAAGAAAACATATTCAAGCATGATGTCTGCACCCAGGATCTGCCCGGTGCGCGGATTTGGAAATCTTGGACCGTATCCGCCGAATGGGGGCCTTGGAGACGAAGTCCAACGCAATACGTTGTAGCGTATGTCGCCCGCATCCCATTTGGCGTCGTCAGGCTGCACCTTCACTACCACCGCATTTTTGAAACCGGCTTTTTCAAATGCCTTGTTCCACTCTAATACGGCTTCGCGAATCGTCGGTCTCCATTCCTTTGGCGTTGTGTTTTCAATCCACCACGTGATCGGCTCGACCGGCTCGGAAATGGCCGCATTCGGATCCTTTTTCTTTAGGTACCAGCGATTAACCAGATCCCGGTAGGGGGTCGAGCTTTCCGAGGTTTGATCCGTCACCTGATTGGTAAAGAAGCCGACTCTGGGGTCGTCAAACCGGGGTTGATAATCGTTTTTCGGCATTTTGACCAAACTGTGAAATACCCTGATACTCACATTTCGCCCATCACTCACGGCATTTGATCCGCCGTTAAGAACTGAAGGCGATGAATAAACATATTCAACCTCCATATTTGTATTCTTAGGATAGTTTCGGATGGAAGCGATCTTGGTTTTCGCTTTATCTAGCCGGCCTAATGAAAAGGCGGTTGGCGGCTGTCCCGGTCGCCGCGGCGGTTTGATCTGCGAAAAAGTTTCTTGCAGAAAAAGCGAATCTGCGTTGATCAGGTATTGCTTCTTCTTTTTGTCGTGAGCCAGAAACTTCACGCTGGCCATATTTCCCTCGCTGATGTTTGCTCGTTTAGCACGCGCCAGCGGGTTGCTACGGTCAAAATAGAATGAAGCGTTCTGCGTCACAAATTCGATCTTATTAAAGTATTTCTTAACTTTGAAGACCTTCGAACCGCGATACGCTCCGCGAAATGCTCCGGCATCCAAAACGCCGTCAGCGATCTGGCTGAAATAGATAAATTCTTTTCCAATTTGATCCTCAGAGATAAGCATCTTTAGGGAGCCCGTTTTCTCATCTTGATATACCGGGAACAAACCCTCGATCTTTTTGTGGTTTTTTACCAGATCTGCGATCGTTTTCTCTTTTGGTTTCTTTTTCTTTGCCTTGTCATCTTTTTTGGCTTTGTCGCCTTTAGTGGTTTTAGCGTCCATCGCTTTTTTCGGCTCTTGCTTTTTTGGCTTTTCCTGTCCCAACGCAGCACTGGGCAACACAAAGAGGCTAAATAAAAAGACTACACAAAGAAGACTGATTGATTTTGAAACGTGATTTCTCATAATATTTTTTTAGTGTTCAGATGTTTTGGCGGCCAGACAGAAAATGTCTTAGAAACAACCAGCGAAAGCACAAAATTCCGGATTTTAACGGACTTTTAGCGC
The DNA here is from genome assembly GCA_013003295.1 of Pyrinomonadaceae bacterium. Taxonomy (GTDB): domain Bacteria; phylum Acidobacteriota; class Blastocatellia; order Pyrinomonadales; family Pyrinomonadaceae; genus Aridibacter. The sequence goes on from JABDJV010000493.1 coordinate 22,550, forward strand.
CCTATTTACTCTTCAGGACACAACTTTTAATGAATTAGTTTTTCGATAATGATACAAATTCGGGCCCAAAAACACAATAAAATTTATCTCAAATAAAGGCGATACCGTGATAAATAAAGGAATCGGACTTGAATTTGTTTAATCTGAGCCAAAAAAAGATGCCCGTAATTTTTATACGGGCATATCGGGATAAAAGTTTAGCGAAGGTCTAAATAAAAGCAAAATCGAACTGTTCCTGGTGAACTGTCGGATCTCCGGTTACATCCAAAACTCCTAGATACTCTTCGATTTCATCCAAAACGGCGCGCTCGGATTCCCTTAAGACCCTTGCGATCTTCGGGTGAACCCTCAATGTTGATTGCCTCACGTCATTCAAGCCCTTCGAGATACGCCGTGCTTCGTCGAGAATCTCATAACAAACGGTTTGGGCAGATTTGATCCAACCGGCGCCGTCACAGTATTCACAAGGCGAACAAAGCGTACGTTCCAGCGATTGTTTCACACGTTTCCGCGTCATGATGATCAGGCCAAAATCGTTGAAGGACAACACCTTGGTTGGCGATTTATCACGTGACAGAAATTCCTGAAGTTTCTGCAAAACCTTATTGCGATTGCGCCGGTCTTCCATGTCGATCAGGTCGAGCACGATTATTCCGCCAAGATCACGCAGGCGTATCTGCCTCGAGATCTCTTCCACGGCCTCCATGTTTGTTTTTGTGATCGTGTCTTCAAGCCGCGCATTTCCTTTTCCGACGAATTTGCCTGTATTTACGTCTATCGCGATCAATGCCTCGGTTTGGTTAATCACCAGGTAGCCGCCCGACTTCAACCAAACGCGATGTTTCAAAGCTTTATCGATCTCGTCGCTGACTCCATAAGTATCCAGGATCGGTTCGTCAAGCGTATGGAATTTAATGCGCTTGACTAATTTTGGCTGAATTCGATTTACAAATTCTACGATCCTCAAATATTCTTCTTCGGAATCAACGCGAATTGCAGTGAACTCATCGGAAACATGATCTCGAAGCAGTCTTAAAATGATGTCAAGGTCCTGATGGATAAGACTTGGTGATTTTGCTTTTTCAGCCGATCTTTTCGTTTCCGTCCAGGATTTTACAAGGAAAGTTGCATCGTCCTCAATTTCTTTTGCCGTTTTTCCGATTCCTGCGGTTCTGACAATAAATCCACCTTGAAGCGACGCTTTGTTTCCAACCACTTTTGTTAGGAGATTCCTTAAACGGCCGCGTTCCTTACTCGAACTGATCTTTCTGGATACTCCGAGGTGTTCGATCGTCGGCATATATACAAGGTATCTTCCCGGGAGCGCAATGTGCGACGTGATCCTTGCACCTTTTCGCGCGATCGGCTCTTTGGCGATCTGAACCAGGATCTCCTGGCCCTCTCTCAGGAGGTCCGAGATCTTTGGCTGTGGTTTGTTTCTTCCGCGGCTCCTCCGGCGTCTGCCATTTCCTTTTTTCGATTTCGCCTTAAATTCAGCATCGGCGATCTCGTTATCGCCAACTATTGGTTTGTCAGCCTCGGAAGCTTTGTAACTCTTGTCGTTATGCGTCTTAGGATCAGTGGTCTTTACGGTTGACTTCTTATCGGCGGGTTTTCGTTTGCCGCCCCGGCTCCCTCGTCGGACTGCCATTTCGGCGATATCCAGCGGGTTCTTTTCGCTTCCTTCTGCATCTTCAAGCTTGGCCGACTTCTCATCATCTTTTTTGGCTGTCGATTTTTTGCTTTTTGAAGTTGTGCTTTTCGCGGATTTTTTTCTTGTCGAAGTTTTGGAGGTGCTTTTCTTAGCAGCCGTTTTTTTCGAGGCGGCAGAAGATTTGCGCGATTTTGACGCGGGCTTCCTGTCATCGTTCTCATCGTCTTCGTCAGCAATTCGCTGGAATCCACTTCCTGCTTTTGATACTTCGTCCAGCAGCGATCCGACTTCTGCGGAATCAGTGCTCTCCATATCAAACTCGATCGCCCGGACTTTGTCGGTGATGGCTTCCTGCATGATCGCATCTTTCAGCATTTCGCCGGTGTCGCTATCATCTTCGATCCGCTCAAACTTCGACTCGCCAAATTCAATATCAGAAGCATCGAGGACATTCTCCCTGCTTTTGAGATCGATCTCTTTTTTATCGGTTTTCTTAGAACGCGAAGCTCTTGGTTTTGTTTCCTTCTTCTCGTCTTTCTTTTCGTCCTTCTTTTCTTCCTTGTCAGCTTTTGTTTTCTTCGCTTGATCTTTCTTTGCCGGACGTCCGCGTTTTCCTCTAGCAGGCGTCTTTTTCGACTTAGCGTCTTTATCCGAATCTTTTTCGTCGTCACCCGGGACGGTTTCTATTTCAGCTTTTTCCTGAACATTATCGATCTTCTTATCGCGCTTAAGGCGCTTCTTGTGAAGCTCATCAGTAGTTTCACGTTCGAGATCGTCATCGGATTTTTTGTCTTTCGATTTCTCCATTACAATGCGTTCGATCTCTTCTTCTTCGTCGAAGAAGTCCGATACATACAAAAACGCATCTCGTTCGAGGCCAATGTCTACGAATGCCGACTGCATACCAGGCAATACTCTCTGAACCCGACCCTTATAGATATTTCCAACCACGCCTGAATTGTCTTCACCGCGCTCGATATAAAATTCTGTTGCTTGCCCGTTTTCTAAGATGGCAATTTTCTTCTCGCGTCCATTGACGCTGATTATCATTTCTTTTGACATATATTTTCCTTTATTAATTAAAAAGGATTCTTTATGAGTGTTAAGCAGGATTCGGCTGGATAAACTCCAACCTTGATCTTGGAAAGAATAAAATGGTTTCCAAAGCAAATTTTTGTGCTTTAAAATTTTTACAGTTTGAGATTCAAACTCATCTGATATGAGTAAAAACTTGTGTTTTACAAATGGACCGTTTTGGAAGGATATCCAAATCCAATTGGAGTTTTGAATTTATTCACTAGGAATCTCGTGTGCAAAAAGCAATCATCTGCTTTTCTATATCCGGGGAGCGGCTTGATCTAAATTTGATCGCGCTTCAAACCCGCTTTAAATCTTTCAATCGAAACTTAACAACTATAAAATCTTTTTAATTCTATAAACTCGTTGGCTCGCCACATAGGCGCCGCTTCAACGAACTGTTTTTAGTATAGGGGTTTTTGCCGAATAGGTAAATGCGAAATGGTTGATTAATGTCGGCTTGCGGCATTTACCAATTCACCTTTAGCCTTTAAGATTGGAATCACATGGAAATTTATTTTCAGATAATCACCGAGGCCGATGCCCTTCGTGAAGCCTGCGATGATCTGCGAACCGAGAAGGTTTTGGGTTTTGACACTGAGACAACTGAGCTTGAACCCTTTGATGGAGAATTGCGTCTCGTACAGCTTAGCAACGGTAAAAACACCATTGTTATTGATCTAAAACCCTTTGCGGATAAAGGCGACATCATGACGATGCCGGAGCTTGAGCCTCTGCGTAAACTGCTGGCGGCCGAACAACCAGTCAAGGTCGCGCATAACGCAAAGTTTGACGCAAAGTGGGTCGGGCATCATCTAAAAACCGAATTGGGCGGCGTTTTCGATACCTATATCGCCAGCCAATTGATTGCCGCGGGGGAAAAAGATCGAAGGCATTCTTTGGCTCATGTCGCAAACTTCTTTATCGGTACCGAACTCGATAAGAGCGAACAGCGAAGTGATTGGAGCGCCGAAGAACTCTCCGGGGCGCAGATCGAATATGCGGCAAAAGACGCCGCGACAATGATCCCCCTTCACGAGAAGGTTGTTGAGAGGTTACGGGAAGATGGTTTGACGGAAGTTGCGCGGATAGAAAATGAATGTGTGACACCGATCGCATTGATGGAGCTAAACGGCTTCTATATTGATCAAGTGTGTTGGAACGAGCAGCTCGACAAAGTAAAAGAAAAACAAGAAAGCGTCGGACTTAAACTCCAGGAAATGCTTTCGGCGGGTGTCGCCCAGGCTTCGCTCTTCGGTGTTGCGGAGATAAATTTGAATTCCCAGGTGCAGGTTTCCGACGCCCTAAAAAATCTTGGCGTTCCGGTTCCGGATTCTACCAGCGCATGGAAACTTCAGCCGCTTGCCGAGGAATACCCGGTGGTTAAAAAGCTTCTTGAATATCGCGGTGTGGCAAAATCGCTGACGAGTTTTGGGGAGAATATTCTTGAGTTTGTCCGGCCCGAAACAAAACGGATCCACGCAGACTTCCGGCAGATCGGGGCCCCAAGCGGAAGGTTTTCCTGCTCAAAGCCGAATTTACAACAGATTCCTCACGAAGAAGAATACAGACGATGTTTTCGTGCTGAAGACGGCAATAAACTGATCATTGCCGATTATTCACAAATCGAATTGCGGATCCTGGCTGACTTTTCGGACGATGAAAATTTCATCAACGCATTTAAATCAGGCGAAGATTTCCATTCATCGACGGCAGCGCAGGTATTCGGCGTGAAGGCGGAAGATGTGACTGCGGATCAAAGGACATTCGCGAAACGTCTGAATTTCGGGGTGGTTTACGGAATCGGAGCGCAGAGATTTGCGATGATGACGGGCTTAATGCAGGCCGAAGCGGAAAACATTATGCGCCGGTATTTTGGGACGTATCGCGGTTTGGACTCATGGCTTCGGGGGGCCGCGGACAGGGCCGTGGAAGATCGCCTTGCCAGAACCGCATCGGGGAGAATGGTGCGTTTCCGATTTGAGGAGTCTGAC
>JABDJV010000499.1 GCA_013003295.1 Pyrinomonadaceae bacterium
AAGTATCAGTGTCTTGCTGGCTGTACCCGCTTTGATAACGTCCTCATATGTTTTAGCGTGCCTTTGGATTTTGTCTGCCAAGACAAACAGCGGCCTTAGCCTTGGTAATTTCGACGCGAGCTTTCCTCCAGCGACCGAGGTAGTTAAACCCGTACTCGCACCAGCGGTAGCTACCAGACCAGCTATTTTCAACGCGGCAATTATCGGCGCGGATGTCATATTGAATACGGCTTTTGCACACGCCCCTTTGGTAGTTGCACATCCTGCACCACAATCGACATTTTGTTGGCGTGGGCATTGCTGCCAGCAAACCGGTCCAACGCCCTTATAATTATCCCGGGGTCCGCCACCAGAAAATTTTTTCTGGTATCCCGGAGTATCTCCAGACCCGCAAGATGGATAACAAAGATCACCTGTCGGATCTTTTGTCATCCCGGCTGGACACCTATTGGCATAGGCTACTCTTCGTTTAGCAACGGGTTTTTTACAGGAAACCCCAATGTCAGAATATCCACTTGGACATATTGGACTGCAAACATTACTACCAGCGTTTTTGAAACCAGCTTTGCATTTCGGATAAATGATTGCTCCGTATTTTTCGCAACCTTGTGGGTTTTTCGCCTGACATCGTGCTCTCGCACCATTAAGACTGCCAACTCTATCGCCGATTCTCCAAATGTAACCACCGCCGCGACCGTAGGCTGCGGGTTTTCCGCAATAAAGCCCATCGTTGCGGAAACCCGCAGGACAATTTCGATAGCAGTAACCGTCTGCACCTTTTTCGTTTGCTTTACAAGGCGTAAAACAGATTAATCCTTCTTTAACGTAACCCGCCGGACAAAGCGGTATTTTTCCTACGCCTCTTCCTTTACTTTTTCTCCAACAAAATGGAAGTCTCGCTGCACTTGCTTTAACGGAGATCCAATTCATCACGCGTGACATTTCATTTGGGCTAAGCGGTGACGGGCGTGGCGTAGTAGTTGATCTGGTTACGGTTTTTACAGCGGTATTGCTGGAATTCGCGACAGTAGCCCGCGCGACTGTTGGATCCACTTTGCACGCATTTACTCCGCGGCTCCAGCTATTATGAGCCTGAACCTCCTGTTTGAAACAGGCGATCGTCGCGGCGGGGTTCTTAGTTGCCTTACAGAGCTTTTGAACATTGCCAGCGCCCCACCTTTTATTGCCCGCCCTATCGTAGGCGACCTTTCCCTGAACGGCGTTAAAGCACTGTTGTTCTAAGGTGCCCGATGTGGCGACGTTAGTCGTTGCCGCCGCTTTTGCTACCGGGGTATTTGCGGATTTCACAATGGGATAGTCCATTGCGAAACTGCCAATTTTCAGCGTCACCTTTTTAGTATGAAGGTTTAGTGTGACACTTGATGCCCGATCGTTCCCTTTTTTGCACCTTAAGTAGACCGACCATTCATCCCGTCCCGTTTCGGTACAGACAAGATCGGACTGGCCGTTCGACGCGAACCGCTTCCATGCTTTGGCTCCGACTTGCCGGAATGTCGCACCGGGTATTGCTCCCTTATTCCCATATACTACCTCGGTCACGTTGAGCCCCTTTACCTGTGTCTGTGCCTGTACATTCGTTTGAACCAGACCCAAGAACATTGATATTGCAATGGCAACAAGAACATAGTGTTTAGTCATGTGTTTCATAGTTTTTCTCTCTTTTAGTTTTGTAACCCGATATCGAGCCGACTCAAACGTCTTTCGGACTGGCATTAGCAAAACGTCTTAGTTAATCCCGTCGGCTCAAACTTCTTATCGGATCTTGAGTATAAAAAGCTGCGTCCAAAACAGCGCGTCGTGAGACGTGCGGACCCCTTGAGTTCAAATCAAATGCATAGATTCGAGCTCCTCGCTCTTCCGATTCCGTTTACTTTAATCCACCGACGGCTTTCCCAACGGGCCTTGGTTTTACATATTGCGAGCGCTCAAAAGCGATTAATCGGGTTAACGAGACTGTGTCAATCGCACCAGGAATGATCTGATTCCCAACGATGTAAGACGGTGTTCCTCCGATTCCCAGCGAATTGGCAAGATTTAGATTTCGAAGGATCGCCGCGTTTAGTTCAGGATCGCCCATGTCTTTTTTTAGCGTCGCGTAGTTGATCCCGAGACCTTCCGAGATAGTTTTAACCGAGTCTTCATCGATCGTCTCCGCTTTCATCAACGCGTCATGAAACTGGGCATATTTGCCCTGTTTTGTGGAAGCCATGGCTGCTTGAGCGGCAACTTGGGAGGCCTGTCCCATAATCGGATATTCTTTGTAAACGATCCTTAGCTGTGGGTCATTTTCGATAAGTTCGGCGAGTGCCGGGAGAGTCTGCTTGCAATAGCCGCAGTTATAATCAAAAAACACTACCAACGTGACGTCACCGTTTGGATTTCCAAGAACCGGTGAGCCCGGGTCAAAAAAGATCTCCTTTTTGAATGACCTCAGTGTTTGCGCAACTTTTTCTTGCTGTTGTCGGCGCTCCCGCATTTCCAGCGCTTGCAATGCTTCGCGGATGATCGACGGATTCTTCAGCAAATAATCGTGCACGACCGACTCAATGGATTCTCGTTGCTTCGTCGAAATCTTTACGATTTCAGCCGAGTCTGTTGTCTGCGCCCTAACTGCTGAAAGACCGGAAAGACATACCGCGGCAATGGTGAAACAAATTAACGCGAATCGATTTGTAGATTTGATGTTCATATTTTTTTCTCCCCTTAGGCCGAACCTAAGGCTCTTTGGCTCGGATCATTTCTGTCGTTAAATTTCTCGCTCTATCTATGTAAACGGATTTTCTGCGAAAAAAGGAACATTCTAGAGAGAATGTGTTTCGCTTTTGAGAGAATTGCTCTGTTAATTTGCAGCATTATCGCCTACAATGGCTACAGTCAAAACCAACTAAATTTTGAATGCGTTCGAAATCGCTAAAAATCACACAACTTCTTGTAAATTGGAGCAAAGGAAGCGATGCGGCATTGGAAGATTTAATGCCGCTTGTTTACGAAGAATTGCGAGTGATGGCAAAGCGCTATCTGCGTGATCAGCCTTCGGGTCATACATTCCAAACAACCGAGCTAATTCACGAAGCTTATCTAAAACTTGCCGGCAGCGAAGAAAAAAACTGGAAAAACCGCTCGCATTTTTATGGTGTGGCCGCTCAAGCGATGCGCCATATTCTGGTCGACTATGCCC
>JABDJV010000144.1 GCA_013003295.1 Pyrinomonadaceae bacterium
GTCATCATCCGTTTTTGTTGGACGAATACCCGTTCAACAGGAATAAAGCGGGGGTTCCGTTTCACAGGAATTTCGCGAAGATAGGACTCGATTCGACACATTCAAAGCATATCTCATTCTTGGAGCTTCTTGACGTGCCAACAATTGGAAACAAGTCGGAAAACTTGAACCGTTTTTACGATTTGGTGTCAGTAAGCCACCTAGAGTATATTGAGGACCTGATTCTCGGGGAAGGACGTAAGTTGTTCTTCATTCCTAACGGGGTGTTAAATGATATCAAATTGCTTGGAAAGACCCACCGAGTATTTGAATCGATAAATCTAACGAATAGAAATGAGCGGCGATACTCGCAATTAGTAGGCGGGAACCGAATCCAACAGATTTATCACTTTTCAGCTTGGCAAATACACGGTCAGATTGATGAAATCCGTTCGGACATTTTCAGCTGGCTTAGAAATCCCAAATAGATCTTTAGAGAGTTTTAGAGCTTTTAGTCTCGGGCTAATCCATACAGTCTACCGAAAAGCCGCCGGGTCAGGAGTGACTCAGTCGGCTTTTCATTAAACATGCGGAAACACGACAGCAATGGGGTGTGCACATGGTCATTTGATAATTCAAAACACGACCAAAGCCGTTATTCAACGGGCAGAAACACGACAGCAATGGAGTGTGCAGACCGTCATTTGAGATCTCGGGGTCCGACTGAAGCTTCCGCGATACGCTTCTGGTTCATTGTCCATAGACCGCCACCGGCACAGTGCCCACGCCCTTCTGCCTGTCTGATTTTATGCTAATTTCGAATCGGATGGCGATAAAAATTGATCTAACCTATACTGAAGCCGCGGGCAATGAATGCAAATCAGTTAATGAATATTGCGAGGTCGGTGGTTATCCGACCGCCAAATAATTTTGCAAATGTTTTCTAATAGTTCGTTCTAAAAGTAATGAAAAACAGAAATCAGGTCGTAGTCTTATGTCTTTTCCTATTGGGGCTATTCGCAGCTTCGTGTTCGGCACAGGAAGAGAAAGCCGATGAGAAGACTGAAAAGGTGAAGATTCGTGCGGAGAAATTTCTCCAAACCGTAAGGGAAGAAAGATGGTCCGATATTTACAAACTTGTCGATGTTTCTACCGGAAAAGCGAGTTCATATTCCAAAGACAGATTTGATATAACTGAAAACGACAGTGAAGAGGCGGCGACGCGTAAAGTGGGCGACTTCTTTAAGAGCGTTTACGGAGCTGTCAAACCGGGTCATATTCGATCAATTGAGTTTAAAAGGGATACCTTTGCTTTGATCAGTTACTGGGCCGGAGATCTCGATGGATTTTATATGCATAAGATCGACGGTGAGTGGTACTATACGCTCGACTATAAGTAGTTTGTTGACAATTAGGGCCACCGGCACAGTGCCCGATATCCTACAGGCAGAAACACGACAGCGATGGAGTGTGCAGACCGTGATTTGAGATCTCGGCGCTCAAATGAATCTTTCTCGTTGCGTTACCGGATAAATGTCCAAGGATGAGCGACGGCACTGTGCCCACGTGTTTCTCTAAATTGAGCTCCATTCCTCTCGGCATAGACGCGGAACGTGACAAGTTGCTTCACGGCTTGGCTTAAGCCTGCAAGAATAAGGACGTTAAAACGCCCTTTTTTATTCTTTCGGGATTGACCACGCGCTGAAGCGCGTGGCTATACAAAGCTTATGCCTATTCAATACGGTGAATCAGTTTCCACCGTCGGCTTTAGCCAAATGTGGACTTGAGCCTTTTTGGACTCATTCGAATTCACAATAAAGTCACTGGGGCTAAAGCAATACGGATTACACCTTCCAAATTCTCGGCTGAAGCCTAAAGATATATCTACCGCGAACCTCCAGCTAAAGCTGGAGGCAATTTATTCGTCGGTGTATCCAATTGCTCCTTAAGCTGCTTGTCGACGCCTCGTACTGTATTGCGGAAATTATTACACCTGCGGCCTATTTTTATGATCTTCTAAAATTATGGTTTTCGCTAAACTTAAATAAGGACATATATTCTTTACGAATTGTTAACAAATTGCGAATTGATATGGAAAGATTAGCTATATTATTTATCGCTCTGATCACAGGACCCCTTTTTGTCGGCTGTGGATCAGGTTTGCCGGAATTGCGCCCAGGACTTTTTACCAAGCCGGTGAAGATCATAAATCACGGACGAATTGTTGAAAAAAGGTACCGTTTTCAAAATGGACCGAGCACGGTCAACTACGCGATACTCGAGATTGATGGGAAACCATTGCGCATTCCAAACGGAGCCGTCGAATTCACAAGCTATTGCGAGGTCGCGGGTATCGAGGCAATTGGTTTTACGGTTCGCGGAAAAGGCGAGAAGGCAGCGGGAGTCTACATTCTACAATTGGATGGCGATAAACAAATTTTCGAGCGTTTATGTGATTATACTGGAAGCGTCGGAAGCTGGAAGGAAGCGATCTTCATACCCCCATGCAAAACCAACTGGGATGCGAAAAAGCGCAGCCGGATCAATTGGCGGTAAATCGTTGATCAAGTAAAGAATTAAAGGTGATCAGACAATCCAAACACTAAGTGCCGGCATAGAGAACGAATATGATCCCGGAGACGATCATGAGTACGCCGACTATTCTACCACCAGTGTCGCCTCCCGGAAGCAGCTTTTCGACCAACACAAACGCTGCGATGAGAGCGATCCATAAAAGATTCATTACGCCGCCGACAAATAGCAGCAGCATCAAAACCCAACAGCATCCAAGGCAAAAGACGCCGTGTTTTATTCCCATTCCGAAGGCGCCAAAATGGCCCTTTTGCCAATTTCTGGCAATGAAATCAACAGGTGACCGGCAGCGGCTCAAACACTTCTTTTTGATCGGCAAAAATTGGTATACACCGGCCGCGATCAGCAAGCTCGCACCAAGCCAGGAGCTTGTTGAAACCATCATCGGTGAAAGCAATGCGGCCTGATCAAGGGCAAATTGGGCGATCGTTGCTCCAAGACTGAAGACGGTCCAAATAAACAAATAACCAAAAACGAAGATCAACGTCGGGGCAACCGGTGAGTTTTGTCTTGCCGCCTTGCGGGCGACCGCTGCGTAGATCAGAACGGTAGGTGAAACGATCGGAGTCATCATGCCCGCCATCATCACCGACCACATTACGAACATCAACAGAAAATACCGGGGGGTCCACACAGGAATTTCCATCGGCATCTTCATTCCCCCGGCGGACATTTCCGCGGCCATATCAAACAGGTACAGCCAGCTGAGGGCCGTTATGATCACCAATACCGAGATGATGATCCAGGTTTCAAACCTTACAGAACTCCTTTCGGACGTCGCCGCCATCACCTGATCACGCCGTCTTGATTCATCTTAAGCTCGCTGAACTGACCGTAACTCTCTTTCAGATCGAGCTTGATCATGCCGTTTGTCTTACTCGTCCCCGATCCCATCTCGGCGTACGTATACTCGAATCCTTCCGGTAAATGAATCGCAGCCCGCTTGTCTTCACCGGTAAAAGGATTCTTCAAAGGGACGCCTTTTGATTCGACGATCCCTTCGACCTTTGTTTCCGCCCTTCTTCCATCAATATCTATCATCACTTCGATAGGTTCATAAAGAGTGTCGTAAACCTCAGACATCGTTGAATTGTAGATATAGAAATGAGTGCTTCCCGGTTCGGTAGATTCGCCAAGCGCTATTTTCTCGATCGCCTCGCGCTGCTCGGTTGTGGCTTCGGGATCGATGATCAACTGCTGCTTGCCGTTTCCATCCTTTACCTCACCCGGCCATTGAAGCACCATTACAAACTTCACCCCATCTAGTGAAGTGTCATTAAAATATCCCTCATTAACAATGTAGCTCGCGACGGCCTCGCAAGAACCATATGTCGTCGGCGAATTGAACTGGCACGGGCATCCGAAAGCACAATTACAGTTTGCAAATGCAACACCTTTTAACATCCATTTGTCATCCATAGCCTTCTCCAAAGTCTTTTCGAAACGAAATTCTTCTTCCAAGCCCCTTGATCGACATTAATTCACTGTATCCGTCTAAACTAGCACTGGAGTTCCGGAACGACAAGAATTTTCTGTAAGAAAAATCCACATTCGACCCAATAAATGAAGGTTTCGATCGGGATATTTCGGGCCGACTCTTCTTGGTCGTTTTGCCGAATCTTGCTAAGTTATGTCGTATGAATGAGTTTCTAGTAAACGAACCAGACGGAAAGGCGTATTCTCATTTTGTGTTTGCTCACGGAGCCGGTGCGCCGATGGATACCCCATTTATGAACGTGATCGCTGAGGGTTTGGCGGATCGAGGTATTCGTGTAAGCCGGTTTGAGTTTCCATACATGGCCAAGCGCCGGGAAGATGGAAAACGGCGCGGGCCGGGAAACGCAACGAGGCTCTTGGGTTTCTATCGCGATATCGTTAACGAAATCCGTAATGATTTGCCCCTGTTTATCGGCGGGAAATCGATGGGCGGGAGAATTGCGAGTATGATCGCTGACGAGGACGGCCTTTCCGGAATAATCTGCCTAGGCTATCCATTTCATCCGCCGGGGAAACCTGAAAACCTGCGGACCGAACATCTTCGGACCATGAAACTCCCAACTCTGATAATCCAGGGCGAGCGGGACCCGTTTGGACGCCCGGAAGAAGTCGGGGAGTACGATCTGGCAAAAACGATAAAAGTAGTCTGGATTCCGGATGGGGATCATTCGCTAAAACCGCGCAAAAAGTCGGGATATGATGAAGCCGGAAATCTGTCGAAAGCAGTTGAAGCCGCAAGCGAATTCATCAAAATTTCGGGCCGCCAAACATGACCGCTACTGTATCGAATTAATTCCAGATTAACCAAGACAAAAGGAACGGGATGTTAAATTTAAGCACTCTTCCCGAAGGAAAAGGTGAAATTGTTTCTGTGGCCTCGTTAGTATCCGGCCATTTGAACGGTCTGAGGATTAAAAATGTTGATCGCGAGCCTATTAGTAAATTTTGGATTGGCCGTCCTTATCTGGACAGTTCAATTGGTCATCTATCCCTCATTCTTCGAGGTTGAAGCTAAGCGTTTCGCCGACTGGCATAATACCTACACCACCCGGATTTCATTTTTGGTGCTGCCGTTGATGGTTTTGCAGGTAGTATTCTTTGGCCTGCGGTTGATCGAAGGCGGCCCGCAAGCAATAACAATTTCGCAGTCCGTATTAGTGGCTTTTGTTTGGGCAATGACATTTTTTGCTTCGGTACCGTGCCACAACAGGCTTTCCGTGAAAAAAGATGAGATTCAAATCAAAAGGCTTGTTTCCACGAATTGGCCGAGAACGGCAGCATGGTCAACTGTGGTAATTCTGGACTGGTATCTGATTTTCAGGCAAGCCGCGATTACATAGAAATTCCAGTTTAGAAGAAAGATCTCATAAAGCAAGAAAATTTTTCTTGACTTCTACGACATCATGTCGTATGTTTACGACACAATGTCGTCGACGATGGAGAATTGATTATGAAACCGACTTTGGCTAATTCGGAACTGGCGATCATGGATTTGCTTTGGAAAACCGATCAACTGACCGCCCGGGAGATTCGCGAGAGACTTTATCCGGATGCGACCAAGGCGCAGCA
>JABDJV010000146.1 GCA_013003295.1 Pyrinomonadaceae bacterium
GGGTTGGCTCGGCCGGGAAGTCCGAGTGGTCACGACAATAGAAGATCTATCGGTATTTGGAAAGCATCCCACCCATGATCCGATCCATTATCTTGAAGTAGCGTTTTGGGAACATTCTGTGAATCAAACTTATCTGCCTTGCGTCCATTCCGATCAGAATTCGCGGGTTTTTTGACTTTATTCCCTTAACGATCGTTTCGGCTGCCCGTTTTGGCGTGGTCTTCGCAAGCGTATCAAGCATTTCGTCAGCGATCTTCATATCCTCTGCGGTTGCACTTTTTCCGCGTCTCGCATTTTTTACGATGTTTGTTTTGATACCTCCCGGGTGAACCACTGATACCAATACACTGGTGCCCTCCAACTCATGCCGCAAACATTCCGTAAAACCCCGGACAGCAAATTTGCTGGCACAATATGCAGATTGTCCCGGCGGCGCAATAAATCCGAAAACGCTCGAAAGATTGACGATATGTCCGAGATTCTCTTTTTTTAGGATCGGCAGGAATGTGGTTGTTCCGTAAACCGTTCCCCAGAAGTTGATCGCCATCATCCATTCCATGTCTTCAATCGAAAGTTGTTCGACCCTGCCAACCATTCCGACACCGGCATTGTTGATCAGGTGAGTGGCCCGTCCGAATCGTTTTACTGTTTCGTCAGCAAATCGCTGGATATCATCGCGTTTTGAAACGTCAACGGTTGAGCTCAATACATCGACATCGTAATCACCCAACATCTCGACCGTCTCGTTCAGCCCATCCGAATTGACGTCGGATATGGCCAAACCAGCGACGCCCTGACTTGCTAAATTTAACGCCAGCTCACGTCCGATCCCTGATGCCGCGCCCGTAATGACCGCCACACTTTTTGCACTTAGACTCATCTATTTTTTCACCAACATTCTTCCCGTGCCGGCATTTCCGCTCGTATCAAATACTCTCAGTGTTACTGAGTATTCACCGGGTTCCTTTATTGTGACCCGGATCGTGTACCGTTCTTTTGGGCCGTCTGAAATTCCGTCGTCGGCAAAAATGGTTTTCCATGCACCGCCGTTTACAGCGTATTCGGCACGCTTTATCAGGCTCGATGCCTCGGTCGAATCAAAAACAATCCGGACACTATCACCGTTGATTTGAGGTGTGCCGACCGGAGTCACTACCGGAGCCGTATTATCGATATCAAACGGCTCACTTGTTCGCTCACCCTTAAGCGCCTGCGCTTCAGCATTTGACGGGGAATCATCTGCCACGACCTTAAAAATGTAACGCCCGTCCGCTAGAGCAAGGCCATCAATCGTGAAAAAGGGCCTGTCAAGATCTGATTCTAAAAGCCTGAATTTCGGATTCGATACTTCCCGATAATAAATACTGTATTTGAGTTGATCTCCGTTCCGATCTTCCGCCTTCCAACTTAGTGATTTGGCGCCGCTTTGAAAGACTTTTCGGGGAATCGGAGGCGGAATGACCATGCCAAAATCGGCTGGGTCGAGGCCGAGCGTGGCGATGTTTGGGTCAACCGGGACGGGTGGGTTTGGAGTCAAACCGACATTTGTGGGCAAAACCTCTATCGACAAGACTTCAGGAGGGATGTTGCGAGGCAGGAACGAGACATTCACCTCACTCACGCTTGAGCGCTGATCCGAACTTTTAAGAATAGCGCGCCACTGTAGAAATTGAGCTCGTGGACTTGTGATCCGCTCTCCGCGGGAATCCTTGTAAGAACCGCTCCAATCCGCCCACGTCTCATTTGGTGAATCGGTGTTGCCGCTTCTGGTTTGAATCTGTACATTTCCGTTCGAACGCCACCAGATCGAGCCCCATGAAGCGACGGATTTCGCATCCAAAACGGGGGATTCAAAGACTCCTTCGGTCAATGATCCGCCCCCAAAATTAAACAGCTTTCCCTGGTTGCTGGATGTCGCAAACAACTTCGTCCCCGACGTGAAGATAGTCGAAACCTGTTCTTCATCGGTTTGAAGGGTGAGTGTTACTTCACCGGTATTTCTGACGCTGTAAATTCTGCCTTTGTCTGAGGTTCCGATCAAAACACCGTTCCCGGTCAAATGAGCGTAGACGGAAAACGCGGTGATCTCGTCTGATTTCCAAATGATATCGTTTCCGCCATCAGGCAAGATCCGGTAAACCGCAGATTTAGCAGCGGTTAGGTCGTATCTGCTTTTTTTCGGCGTTGGAATTGGGATACCGGTTTTTTTACCGATCGATACCGTTTTCTTCTCATCTTTCTTGGGTTCGATCTTCTTGTCTTTGCTTGACGCCGATTCGCTCAAGGCCAGAGCGTAAACGGACCCGTCAACACCGAGTGCGATCTCGTGTATCTCCCGCAGCGAAGAATCCAGTAATGCAAATGGTTTACCTCTTGCGTTGAAACGCAAAACGAGACCGTCAGAATCTGTCCCGGCATATAGGTTTCCTTTGGCGTCAGCGGCAAGCGAAATTATGTGAGTTTCGCTTGTATCAAATAAAAGCGCCTCCGCGGGTTTGGCATTTGCAGATTTCACTTTATAGATCTTACCGGTTTCGCCTGTTCCTACGGCGAGAGACCCGTCACTTGTTACGGCAAGCGACCAGATGTATTTTTCTTTAGGCTCAAAATAGACGCTCGCGTTTCCATTCTTGGAAACCCGATAGACCTTGCCGTCTGGTGATGTCCCGGCATAGACCGTTCCATCTTTTCCGATCGCCAGCGCCGAGACGTTTAATTCATCTGCATCATAAAACAGCGAACTTTTTCCATTTGCATCTACCTTGAAGAGTTTGCCGTCGCCTCCGGTTCCAAGGTATATGTTTCCGGCAGTGTCGATCGTACTCGACCAGACAAATGGTTGTTCGGTATTGAAAAGCTCAGAAAGTTGGGGTGCCAATGCGATCGTGCCGTTGTGAGATATCGAAACTCCCTTTGCGTCGCCTTTGATAACATCATCACGCGAATTGATCGACCAAATCGAGGGTTCTCCAGCCAATATTGCCAGGGAAAACGTAAAAACAGACGCAAGTAGAATTAGAAGATTTTTCATTTGGTTTGACAGTTTTATTTGTTGCTTTTTCCGAAGTAAATTTCTACAGATAAAAATACACGAAAAACATCAAAAGAACTATTTAAAATACGATTAAACGATAAATGTTATTCGCCTACCCGACAGATTTTTCGTGTTTATTATTTTCGGAAATGAGATTCTCCGGTTTTGCCTCAATAAATCGGAGCGCATCTTCAAGTTCATCAGCATCGCCGGTAATGAGCCGTGCGCTCCTCTCGCGGGTAATATACGCCCAAAACCACTCGGACATTACCCACACCCGGTTGCGAAAGCCGATAAGGGTCAAGACGTGCACAAATAACCATGCCAGCCACGCCAGGAATCCGGTCATTTTCAAACGGCCAGCCTCAACGATCGCTTTGTTCCGACCGATGGTCGCCATCGAGCCTTTGTCCCAGTAGGAAAAGTCTTTGCGTGGTTTTCCGCTCAGATCGTTGAGGATATTTTTGCAGGCTGTTTGTGCCATTTGGATCGCCGCAGGAGCAACGCCCGGGACTAATTCGCCGTCGTCCTGCTTAATATGAGCCATGTCGCCGATCACAAAGATATTTTTATGCTTCGCGACAGAGAGGTCTTTTTCAACGTGAACCCGTCCGGCATTATCAACCTCCGTTTCAAGATCCTTGCCTAAGGACGATGCCGAAACTCCGGTCGCCCAGACCGCAACACTTGTATCGATCCATTCTTCGCCGACCTTTACCTCACCCGGCCTAATATCGGTTACGAAACTATTTAGATGAACGTCCACGCCTAATTCCTCAAGATCGCTTTTTGCGCGTTCGGAAAGGTCGGGTGAAAAGCTATTTAAGATCCTATCGGCACCCTCATAAAGCAAAACGCGGGCATTTTTGGTATCGATCGCTTTGAAATCTTTGGCAAGTGCAATTCGGGCGATTCCGGCGATGGCCCCGGCAAGTTCAACTCCGGTAGCTCCACCGCCTA
>JABDJV010000044.1 GCA_013003295.1 Pyrinomonadaceae bacterium
GAGCAAGGCCGAACTTGGTGAACTGAAAGAAAACTACGATTGGGTTTTGAATGCGCGAAAGCGATTACTAAAGGTAAAGTTGGAAGACCCGCTTAAAGAATTCAAAGACATCGTCAACCAGGTAAAGAAAGCCGAACAAAAATAAACAAAGGCGAAGAGAGCGTCGTAAGGTATAGAGAATGAAGTTTTTATTTATAGATCTACTAAAACTTTATAAGACGTTTTTATCGCCTTTTTTGCCGCCTTCGTGCAGGTTTACACCGACCTGCTCGGAATATACGCTGCAGGCGGTTGAGAAATACGGCTCGGCGAAAGGAAGCTGGATGGGGCTAAAGAGAATCTGTCGTTGTCAGCCGTTTTGTGACGGAGGCCACGATCCGGTGGATTAGAACCAGGGCGATACGAAATACGCGATACGCAATTCGCTCGTTGAAGTTTGAACGAATCATCTTTGATCCGGCGTAAAGCGAATTACGCAAAGGCGTAAGAGCGACAACAACAATGCAAGATAATAATAAACAACAAACTCAAACCCGATTTATGCTGGCGGCGGTTCTTTCGCTACTCGTTTTGACGGGTTACAGCTATTTTTTCGCACCTGCGCCCCCGGTTGATCAAGCCGCAGATACGAACGCGAACGTGAATACGGTACAAGCCAACACAGCCGAAGAAAAAAAAGGGGAGAAGAAACCAACTCCGGAAGAGACTAAAAAAGAAGAAGCCGAAGAAGTCGCTGAAATTGAAGAAAACCCCAATAAGACCGTAAAAATAAAAACACCTCTATATGAGGTAACCCTGGATTCAAAAGGCGCAGTGGCCACCAGCTGGATTTTGATCGAGAACGATTCTCCCGATGCCGCCGACCGAAAACAACTCTACGCACAAGGCTCAACCGATTCGGAAAAGAAGCCGCTCGAACTTATCTCGCCAGAAGGTTTAAAAAGAGAGCCGCGTGAGGTTCCGTTTAAGATCAACACAAATGATCCCGAACTCGACAAAACCCTTAACAGCAGAAACTACCAGGTCTCTTTAAGCGAGGAAAACATAGAGCTTAAGGGCAGCGAATCAAAACAGATCGATTTTACATTGGAAGCCTCCGGCGGGGTTGAAATAAAGAAAAGCTTTGTTTTTCGGGCCGACAGCTATGTTTCGGATATGGCGCTGACGCTTACGAAAGACGGAAAGACTGTACCGAATACGAGGCTTGTGATCGGTCCGAGTATTGGCGATCAGGGAATCGAGCGGTACGATTTTTACAAAGTCGAACCCGAAGGTATCGGATTTGTTAATGGCGAAAGAGATCGGCAATACGCAGTATCGATAATTGAAGAAGGTGACACCGGCGGTGTTAAGGTGCCGGGTGAGATAGATTGGGCCGGTATTGGCGACACATATTTTGCGATGGCGGCGATTCCGGCTCAAAAAACAGAAGGGCTCGAATATCGTTCGGAAAAATATGAAGTTGAAACAGAACCTTTTTACGATGGGATGATCGCCTGGATCACACGCAGCCAGAGCACTGAAACAATCAAGCATTTGATGACCGCTTATGTCCCCATTACTGCCGATGGAACGACAACAAGAATTTTCACGGGCACAAAAGATTATTTTGTTCTAAATGATTACAACGAGAGGCTTTCTGAGGCCAGTGGACGCCCCATCGATATCGAAGACGCCATAAACTACGGCTATTTACGGTTTATTACAAAGCCGCTTTCGGTTCCGATCCTTTATTGCCTGAAGTTTCTCTATGGCTTCACCGCTAACTACGGGATCTCGATCATACTGTTTACGTTGTTTTTCTATTCGCTGCTCTTCCCGCTTCGTTGGTACTCATCGAAGTCCTTCAAAAAAGCGCAGAAGAACGCTCCTAAGATGAAGGAGCTTCAGGATAAGATGAAGGCGATGCAGAAAAAGGGTGTTTCAAATGAAGACCCGGAAATGCGGAAGCTTCAGATGGAGCAGCTGAAGATGACGAAGGATGCGATCCCGATCGGCGGCTGTCTGCCGATGCTGATGCAATTCCCGCTTCTGATCGCGCTCTATATTACGGTTTCGATCTTCCTCGGCTTTAGGCAGGAGACCTTCTTGTGGCTGCCCGATCTTTCATCCGGCGATCCGTATCACATACTCGAATTTGCATTTGCGATCTCGATGGTTCTTTCGTTTAAGTTTTCGCCGACAACGCCGGCGGTAACGCCCGAGCAGCAGATGCAGCAGAAAATGATGACTTACATCATGCCGGTCATGATGCTTTGGATAATGTGGTCAGCGCCCTCGGGGCTTCTGCTTTATTGGTGTGCGGGTAATATCATAATGTTTGCGCAGCAGATGATCATCAATTGGATGAATAAAACGGATGAGCCTTTGGAAACCGCGGCGGAAGCGGCTAAATAAAGATAGAAGTTATGAATGAAGTTTGTGAAAATGCTAAATCGTTTGTCGGCGGGATCGTTTCCGATCTGGGTTTCGATCTTGAAGTCTCGTCGGAATGGACGGACGAAGGGTGCGTAATAGAATTTAGCGGTGAAGACACGCAGTTTGTCCTGAGCGAAAACGGCGAAATGCTTGATGCTTTCGAGACGCTTTTGTTTCAGGTTTATGGTCGCGAATTGGACCGTGAACATCGTTTTATATGCGACGCCGAGAATTTTCGCGGGACAAGGAAATCCGAGCTGGCGGTGATGGCAAAGTTTGCGGCAAAGCAGGTAAGGGAAAAGGGCGTGCCATTTACTTTTGGCGAATTGAATTCGACCGAACGCCGCATGATCCACCTCGTGCTTAAGGACGAAGAAGACCTTTCGACGGGATCCGTCGGCGAAGGAAGGGACCGGCGCTTGAGAGTTACTCTTAAATAGAGGATTTATTTTTAGTAATAATGGGCAGGATCTTCAGGATTGCTTTCCTGGGTCGCTGTCCATTTTTTTTTGGATTTGTCGGAAGAATGGCAACGCGAAAGAAGCGAAGTATAAATTGAATGCCACCTAAGAAGGGTTGGCATTTCAATTCTGAAACGTTGGTATTTTAGTATAGCCACGCACTTTAGTGCGTGGTTAGGTCGCAACAAATAGAAAAAGGGCGTTTTAACGTCCTTTCTCTTCCAGGCTTAAGCCATTTCGAAAACGGGCCGCATTCCAATATAGCCACGTACTTTAGTGCCTGTCAGACTCCGAAGATGAAAGGACGTTAAAACGCCCTATTGCTGTCTCTTATTAACTAACCACGCCGTAAACGACGTGTCTATACTCGGAAATTGCCGTTTTTAGACGACCTCATTGATCAATATCGGTTATTCTTATTAAAAGATGGATACCATCGTCGCACTAGCAACTCCACTTGGAAGAAGCGGTATCGGAGTGATACGGCTCAGCGGGGAAGATGCGCTAAAAATAGCCGGAGAATTAACTGGTGAAGAGAACTTTGATCCAAACCCCCGGGAAGCAAACCTCCGAAAGCTCACTGATCCGGATTCGAACGAGCTCATCGATGAAGCTTTAATAACCTATTTTAAATCTCCTAACTCGTTTACCGGTGAGGATGTGGTCGAAATAAGTTGTCACGGATCGCCCGTTTTACTGAGGCAGGTGATCGACATCTGCTTAAAACTCGATGCACGTCTTGCCGATCCGGGAGAGTTTACGCTGCGTGCTTTGGCGAATGGTCAGTTGGATCTATCACAGGCGGAGGCGATCCGGGACCTGATAGATGCAAATAGTGTTGCGATGACACGTCAGGCGATCCGCCAACTCCGCGGGGAGTTCTCGCATACGCTTCAGCCGCTGAAAGATGAACTGCTGAATGTGATCGTCGTGCTCGAATCGGCGCTCGAATTTGTTGAAGACGATCTGCCCGATGTGCAAACAAAAAATATCAGAGACAAGCTCACGGAAATTGCCTCAAAACTGGGAAAGCTCACCCAGACCTTTCAAGCGGGAAAACTCATCAGAGAGGGTATACGTGTTGCGCTTGTAGGGCGGCCAAACGTTGGTAAATCCAGTCTTTTCAATGCTTTAATAGGGCAAGACCGGGCGATCGTAACCGAAATCCCTGGAACTACACGTGATCAACTCCACGAGAGTTTTACGTTAAACAACATCCCCGTTTCGCTGATCGATACCGCTGGTTTGCGCGAGACGATCGATACCGTCGAAAGCATCGGTGTCGAACGCGCCAAACGCGCCATGAACGACGCCGATCTGGTTGTAGTGCTACTCGATATCGCCGACCGCTTTACTACTGAAGATGAAGAAATTCTAAACGCGACTGACGATCTCAATCGAATAATCGCGCTAAACAAGAACGATCTCGATCCTTCAAACGGGATTCGTTCGAAAATCGAAAACCGCAAATCGAAGGTCATAAATATTTCCGCAAAAACAGGCGAGGGCCTTGATGCGCTTCAAAAGTCGATCATCGAACCCTTTTCACCGGACCAGGTGGAATCTTCCGGTTTCCTGGTATCCGATGCGCGCCACAACGATCTTCTCCTTCGTTCAAAAGCGGAAATTGAGACCTCTATTGATCAGATGGATCAAAAACTCAGCGAGGAAATCGTACTGATCGGTCTTCACAACGCGATCCGCTACCTAGGAGAGATCACCGGTGAAACGACCACCGAAGATATGCTTACAAGAATATTTTCGACCTTCTGTATCGGAAAGTGACCTCTCATAATCAACAAAGACAAAACAAATCGAATATAGTGAGAACAGGCTGATTATATGAGTCTGATTTGGTCTATTTGTTTTCTTGCCATTGGTTTGTTCTTATTTGGATATTTTTGAATCCCCTTTTGTGCTTTAGAGGTACAAACTTGTTTTTGAGATGTGAGTTTTGCAGTGAGAGCTTTACGGCATGGACAACGGTTGAGGAGACCGGTGTGCATTAACCTAAGGTTCCTCAACAAACTTAGGTTCGACAAAGCATGCCGCAACTTTTCTACCAAGGCTCGATCATAGTCACTCGTGATAGGCTTCATAATTTCGGCCGATTCATCCGGGAAAGACAGCCATTCCCCTTTCCGCTTATCTTGGTTTATCCAATATTTGACCCTTTTACCAGCTACCTCTCCATCCAAGACTCTACTACCGAGTTGCTCAATCGAAACAGCACAACGCTTTGTCGGTAGTTGAAGAGGAATTCCGGCCCAGTTCAACGGGATGGGCGCGCCAGTCGACCGTTTTTCGTATTTCGCGCTCCTGAAAAGCCAAAAACACAAGGCCATGCAAAAAACACACATCAGAACCGCTCCTAAGACCAATTGCGGAATCGAGAGTCCAGCTGCGCTTGCAAGCGGACCGATCTGATTGATATGGAGCAACACCAAGTCTATATTCAATTGTGCCTGGATGAAACGAAAGGTCAGCCAGTTTGAAACATAAAAGGCAAGGAGCAAAAACTGGACGAGACCGGTTACAAGGGAAATAGCGGAATTCGATACGCCGGTGATTTTGCCTATCAATCGCAATAACAGATATAGCGCAGCAACGAATACGGAAAGTATCAGAAAATGAAGAATAATACCCGTCCAGCTGAAATAACCGGCAAACCGCATGATTACAAGTATTATTCCGGCCTGACCGAAAAGCACGAGCGCATAATATTGCCAGGCTCTTGGCAGCCCAATATGTTCGATCCAATTAATCGGACGGGTCAGAATCAATGCCCATTTTTTTTGGGACGCCATGGTAATTTCTTCGGATCTCTGGAGACCTACATAGACTTACGATAAATTTAACCGAATTTAACACAATCCTTTTCTAGAGAGAGCAAATGCGCCAATGTTAAATGTCAAAGCCAAATGATTTCACTAACCGGATCTGATCTTCTGAGAATGTATTAATGTCATAATTCTTATATCTTTCAAAACTTGCTGGAACAACGGGAATCTTAAAAAGAGATTCCCGTATGTTTTTGGGGACATCAAGATTCAAAAATTCAAGAAGCTCTTCAACTTCTACGACCGGATTCGTACAAAATTTTGTGTGATTTAGTAAATAGAAATTCTCATTAAATAGTTTCTTTCCCTCAATAATAACCTTCTCGGACGACTTAATCCAGAATTCCAATTGCTTTACTGCAAGCTCAGTTTCGGTTTCTTTGCCATCAACATGAATATCATAAAGGTAGCCCCAATTTTTCAGCTGCTGCAAATTCTTGGAAAATGCCATATCCAAACCATTTCGTATTACGTGGATGTATCGAATTTTTGGAAAGAAGGTCTTAATGTGATCAACAAACATCTGACTGTTGGGTTCCTTCCAGCCCCAAACGCTTGGCCGGGCCCGTTTCGGGCTTGGGAGCAGCTTCCGAAGCAATCTGAAATAAAGACGAAATCCGCCGTCGAGAAATGGATTTGTGCGTGTCGCGCGGACAAACTCTCTGAAATCGGCGATTGAGAATCGTTCACGTCTCATGTACTTAGCAAGAATTAGCATTCGCCTCATTACATCAGCCTCAGATGCGCCAATATACCATTCCACATTCTTAAATAGAGTCGTGAAAACCAGATTGTCGTTTGATTCGTTAAGATTGTCTCCGAGGTAAACTCCGGACTCAATCAGGATTTGTGCGACAGCCCGCGTTCCACTACCGCCCAATGCGCCCACAGCTATTATCTTTTCCGCTTTCTCTAACTCCATAGAAATTGAAAACTTAGATTGCACCTTAGATCCGAGAAATCAATCGCCAGTTTGTAAAACGCCTGGTACTCACGAAACAGCCCTACTCTATTCAATTGCCTCTTCGGTTTGCCAGTATCAGGCAAGATAACGCACTATTATCGAACTGTGACTCGAACTTCCAACGATTTGGCGACAAAGCTGCAAACAGCGGCAACTTCTTGACTGTTAACAAAAATGAGTCATCGACCGCAAAATGATCCGCTCGACGTCTCCTCCTCTACTGTTTAAACCGACCGTCTTGTTTTATTGCTAAAAAAGCGGATAGAGAAATGGCCCAGCCGCTGTTCCGCCTAGCATGATCAGCATACCAACCAATACCAAACCCACCACGATTGGAGTGATCCACCATTTCTTGTTGTGCAGCAGGAAATCTAGGAATTCCCGAAAAAAACCAGGTTGCGACGTGTCCGCCGCATCCGTAAAGTCCCACTTCTGACGAGCCTCGTTTTCCTTTTTCTTCTTATTCATGTCCGGCTATCATTTTACTAAATGGCGGGAAACCAAAGTACTTCTCAATATTGCTTAAAGTAACGATTCATATCACGGGTCGGACCGCGCATTACCCAATATGACTTCGTCGAGGGATCAAAGCCTCTGTTCATTGGATCGTAACCTACCAGCCGCATCAGCAGCCCGATCGGAATAACCAAAAGCAGATATATTGCGGCTAACAGCGCATGCGAAATGACCCAACCAATTGGCATCGTGGCGTAAAGCCATCCCCGGTAAATAGGCTTGCGAAAGACTGGAACGAGATAATAGATGATGATCAGCGGCAAAGCGATAGCCCAAAGGATATATGCGGCCCGGTTGGCACCGATCTGATAAATCAAAATCGCTCCGACGACACCAACAAACAGGGCGAACAGAGGTCCGAACCACAGCAACTCTCGCCGGGAAAAGTCCTTTTTGACTTCAATCAATCCCATATGTTTACCTCACTTGTCTTACTCAGTCAGCACTCGTTCTTGAATCTGTTGTGATTCGGAATTACCGATCCGAACACGAGATTCAATAATCGAATCGGCGATTCGCTGAGCCAGGATTTCGTTTCCTCGAATCTTAAAGTGACAACAGTCATCACGGTAGATCGTCTCCGGATGGTCTTTAAATATCTGTGTCAGATCGTAAAACCTAACATCTTTTTCTTTCAGCCTTTTACCCGCTTGTATCAGCAGCGGGTAACCAGTCTCAACACCGGTTCGATAAGGATGGTCTTCGCGAATCGCGATTTGGCGTTCGGCGGATGACATCGGCTTACTGTTTCTTACGTATTGATTCGGTTGCAGAAAGTGAAAGTATTCGATTCCATTTGCGACGCTGACCTTTTTGAGTTGTAGTGAGCCCCGTTCCCAAATTCCAACAAGATCCTGATACAATTCCCCGCGATTCGAATATTGACGATCGGGTCCGGTTACTCGATATCGAGCTATTTCGGATGAGTCGGTTTCACTATCTTTAGCAATCACCTTTTGTAAATCACTTTCAAATCTGCGATCGATAAGTCGCCAAGCAAGGTTGCACATGGCTGAATAACGTAGAGGCGAAATAGAGCCGTAGGACGCCCAAGACATCCGGAGTTGCCTGTACGCGTATAGCCGTTTTAACTTCTGATCAGGCAAGTTTATCGCCAGGCTATACCAAGATCTTGGATACGCATAGAAAACACCCTTCTTACCATTTTCAGCATCGTGAAGCGCAACTTCATTGAAGCCGTCGATATTGATGACCATGTCAAACTCGGCACCAAGACTCAAAAGGTAGTTCATGGCGAGCAATTGCTGCGGCTGTTTATAACCGCCGAGCGCCACGGGAACGATTTGAAACTCCATTTTGCGAAAATCGGCGTGCAAACGGAGCTTCTTGACCAACATAGATATTCCAAGATCAGAAAAACCTCGAGCAACCGAGCCTCCTAAAACGGCGATTATCAGCCGTCCTTTTTTGCGCTTCGGTAAAACGTTGCTTTTATCTCTGAGGAGGCGGCTATCGCCAGGCTTCAAGAAGTATGGGATGGCAAAACCGTACTGTGAAATCCGCGAGAATCTGATCGGGTCCCTCGTGTAACCCAAATATGGATGGGGTTCGTTTGACCGTATACCGGTAACCCTTAACATTGGCTCCAACTTTACGCCTGCTTGCTCCGCCATTATTATTTGATCACGACGCTCTTGATTCGCAGCCCAAAAAAAAAGGTGCCCATCGTTTAAAACCAAGACGATACCCGCGATCAACTCCCCAAGTATCAATACGAAGGCCAGGGTCATAAGCCGGTATATCCAGCGCCGCCTTGCTGTAATTTGCAACGTCTTCGGACGATTCTCGCTGATATTTCGTTTTTTCACCTAGTTTGTTATCCTCCGAAAACCACGTTACTTCCTTGT
This sequence comes from Pyrinomonadaceae bacterium, assembly GCA_013003295.1. Lineage (GTDB taxonomy): Bacteria > Acidobacteriota > Blastocatellia > Pyrinomonadales > Pyrinomonadaceae > Aridibacter. The sequence goes on from JABDJV010000044.1 coordinate 9,068, forward strand.
TAGAGATTAGGTCAACAATTAAACAAAATTCGCGACTTGCCGACAATTGTTTTCGAAAGCCTGGCAGCTTTGCCGATTGAATATTCCAACCGATACTAGTCGATCCCCTGTCGATTTTCTTTTGGCTGCTCGTTCTTTAGCAAGACGCAGTTTTCCACAACCAATACATCCATTTCAGTTGTCATAAAACACCGGTAGGCATCTTTGGGCGTACAGACTATGGGCTCGCCGCGGACATTAAAGCTAGTGTTGATGATAACCGGACAACCGGTTTTTTCTTCAAACTTTTGAAGTAATCGATGGTAACGTCCATTGCGTGCAGCGTCAACGGTTTGAACTCGTGCGGAGCTGTCAACGTGTGTGACTGCCGGAATTTCACTCCGAATAATCTTGATTCTATCGATACCTTTCGGTTCAGAATCGGTTCCGTTCATCGGAGCCCTTCTCGATTCCCGCACAGGCGCGACCAGCAGCATATAGGGGCTTTGCTCGCGTGGCCGCATGTCGAAATATTCATCGACCCGTTCCTCCAGCACAGCGGGAGCAAACGGTCTAAACGATTCGCGATATTTGATTTTCAAATTCATGACCGATTGCATTTCTTTATCGCGCGCGTCTCCCAAAATACTTCGCGCGCCAAGTGCGCGCGGACCAAACTCCATTCGACCTTGCATCCACCCGACGACCTTTCCGTCCGCCAGTAGATCAGCGACGTATTGGCAAAGCTCTTCCTCATCGTCAAAACGGTGATAGCAAGCATTCTGCTCGTCAAAATAACGACTGCCTTCTGCGTTACTAAAACTTGGTCCCAGCAAAGAGCCGTACTGACTGTCCCGCTTCCCGGGGTGCCGCGCATTGTCGAGCAGCTGATGCCAGATGAACAACGCGGTGCCGAGCGCGCCCCCGGCATCTCCGGCCGCCGGCTGGACCCATATGTTTTCAAATGGCCCTTCACGAAGGATGCGGCCATTTCCAACACAGTTAAGCGCGACGCCTCCTGCCATTACAAGGTCTGACATTCCCGTTTTCGCATATACATGCCGTGCGCAGCGCAGCATTATCTCCTCGGTTACCGCTTGGATCGATGCGGCGATATCCATATCAGATTGGTTTAGTTCCGACTCGGGCGATCTGGGTCCACGGCTAAAAAGACGATTCATCTTTTCAGACGTCATTGTCAGCCCCTGACAATAATTGAAATACGACATGTCCAAGCGAAACGAACCGTCCTTTTTCAAATCGAGCAAGTTTTCCAATATCAAATCGAAAAACCGAGGCTCGCCATATGGGGCGAGACCCATCAGCTTATACTCACCGGAATTTACGCGAAAACCGGTAAAGTAGGTGAATGCAGAATATAGCAAGCCGAGTGAATGGGGAAAATGAAGCTCGTGCGATAGTTCGATTCGGTTTCCGCTTCCAACACCAAAACTCGCTGTGGCCCATTCGCCGACGCCATCCAGCGTCAAGGTCGCGGCTTCCTCGAAGGGCGACGGGAAAAATGCACTGGCAGCATGGGATTCATGATGCTCGAGAAAAACGTATCGTTTCTTATACTGATAATTAAGTCCACGATTCATTTCGCGTGGAAGATAAAGCTTCTTATTTAGCCATAACGGCATCGCCTTAAAAAACGAAGCTATTCCGCGTGGGGCGAATGCCAGGTAGGTCTCCAGCAATCGTTCGAATTTTAAAAGAGGCTTGTCGTAAAACCCGACAAAGTCAATATCTTCAGCCTTCAATCCCGCCGCTCGCAGGCAATACTCTACCGCGTTTTGTGGAAAACTTTCGTCATGTTTTTTTCTGGTAAAGCGTTCTTCCTGAGCCGCTGCCACAATTTTGCCGTCGACTACCAACGCTGCCGCCGAATCGTGATAAAAAGCCGAGATGCCAAGAATTGAAGTCATATTACCACTTTGCCGAATTATTGTGTCGCACGAATATGCCGCCCGAGAAATCACTTTCCCACAATGTTCATTTCTAATCTCAACTTTCAGAAAGCGCCACACTCCTAACTGCGGAAGCGTTCTAGAGGGATCTTGACTACCTTTGGCCGTCTAACGGTCCAACCGCTGAAAAACCGTATTCTATCAACTAAAGCCTATTCGTTTTCTTAAGTTATTCTCAAACATATTCTATCTCAGTGAGCATTCTTTGCGAGCATGATTAGCTAACCATCTGCTCCAATTTGGTAGAACGAAATAACCGTGAAACAGACATTGGCTTTTTGACGGAGCGTATCGGGCATCGGAAACTATGCTTGCAAAAACACCTGGAATTCGTTCTACTCACCAATCGCAATATCCAGTTTGGTTAGAAATTTGAGATTATACAAGCAGGCGACTCTACAGTACAATGCTCTGAAGCCGACCCGCACCTATATTTGCCCTCAAAATCAGAGGACTATGAGAAAAACGTTTCGGGTATCGGCTCGAATTGTGTAAATACCATTCTGTTGATCTAAGTAGTCGATTATCTCAACTTCTTTCATGACCAAAACTTTCGGTAAACGAACTATTAATTATTCGCTTCTAGCCAAATGGTTTTTCCTAAGTGACGCAAATCACTTGCGGAAAAAACTATTGCTGGTGGTAATTTTGACCGTGTTAGCGGTGTTTAGCGAAAGCATCAGTCTTCTATTGGTAGTACCGGTATTGCAAGCACTACTTCCAGCGGGTCAGCAACAAGGAGGGGCGGACGGGTCACTGACGTCGAACAGGTCGAAAGACCTTCTGGCCACGACTATTCCAGAGAATTTCCAATTTCTATTGACACAAGAATATCTAATACCTACCCTGCTGTTGCTGATCTTCCTATTGGTGACCGCCAAAAACATCTTAAAACTTGTAACAAACCGTCAAACTGCCGCTTGCCAATGGGGATTAATGTCAGAATGGTCGAAGCGGAGTTTGAAAGCTTATTTGGAGAAGGACTATCTTTCTTTCCTGAATCATAAACATGGCGAAATGCTTGGAAACATCATTTTAGACTCAAGGGTCGCGGCGATTGCCGTCTCGCATGGTATTTCGTCTTTTTCTCAACTGATTTTATCAATCGCCTACATCAGCATACTTTTCATCAGCCAGTGGGAAATCGCTTTGTTTCAGCTCGGTGTTATTCTTGTTCTGGCTCTTGCAACCTGGGGCTTCGCGCATCGTCTGACCTCAAGAATCGGACGAGAAATATATACGGCGAAGCAGCAATCTGAGGCAAGTGCTTCTGAAAGTCTTTCTGCGTTGCGGCAAATAAAAGCATCTGCCACTGAGAGCGAGGCCGTCGAAAAATTTAGTAAATCTGTCGATGAATGGGCTAATTTATTGATAAAGCAGGCCAACAATGCTGTGTTGCCCAAGCATTTAGGCGAAATTCTGCTGCTGCTTCTGATCATATCCACCGTATTTTATCTGCATGCATTTACTGATCTACTAACTCCATCGCAAGTTCCAACAATTGCGTTAGTTATATACATAGCAAATCGGTTGTTTATCTCGCTTGCCTATCTTACAAGTGACTATATGACGTTTACAGGTTCACTTCCGGCGATGGAGGAGGTTGCTAAACTGACAGAACAAAAGCAAGCTGGTGATGCCGAGGCAACTGAACCGTCTCGTGTAGACCTCACTAAAGATATTGTTTTTTCAAATGTCAGCCTTCGCTATCCGGGAAAAACTAAAAAAGTGCTCGACGGCTTAAACTTAAAGATCAAAGGGGGTAATGTCACCGCGCTGGTCGGCTCGTCCGGGGGAGGAAAATCGACGATTATTGATCTTTTGCTCGGTTTTATTCAACCGGATGAAGGAATTCTGCAATTTGGCGGCCGCGATAACCGGGAACTTAACTATGTCTCTATTCGCAAAAAAATAGGCTACGTTAGCCAGGAAGTGTTTTTGTTCAACAGTTCAATACGAGAAAATTTACTTATTCATAAACCCGATGCCTCGGAGACGCAAATTAAACAAGCCTGTCAGAAAGCAAACATTGCAACTCATATCGAGAGTTTACCTGATGGGTTTGATACTTTGGTCGGAGATAGGGGTGTTAAATTATCCGGTGGCGAACGGCAAAGATTGGCGATCGCGATCGCATTGTTGCGGGATGCTGATTTGATAATATTTGATGAGCCGACTAACGCTCTGGACCCGGAAACCGAGCTTGCGGTGCATCAAACAGTGCGTGAATTGGAAAACATAACGGTATTCTTTGTGACTCATCGAATTTCTTCTGCCCTTAGGCCGGATCATATCTACGAGCTAAAGAATGGTGCGGCCAGCGAAATTGAAGTAGCGGAGTAACCTCTCGGATATCACGCCACATGAACGTGAGGCGGCGATCACATCGTGTTTACCCCGACAGTTTAAATCAAAAGAATACGATAATGCCGGAATCCTACCAGATTATGGAGGGGCGCAATTCGTCAGATCAGTGCAGCAATGATAATTTCGATTAGATCGATTCGATATGACTGACAATCCCACCAAACCAAGCCGGTCTTCACCGTTATTGCGTCTCCTTTGAAAATGATCTGCCGAGTCCGCCGACACGTTTGAATCGGAGTCGTGTAGAATGGAAACGTTACTGTTTGCGCAATGGTTCGCTGTCC
>JABDJV010000054.1 GCA_013003295.1 Pyrinomonadaceae bacterium
GCTGTAGATTGTCGTAGTTTTGCTTTACCGTTCCGCGAGTAATAAATTTTCCCGCCCGGGTTCGCAGTATTTTGTAATCTACTTGAAATTCGGGAACGCCGGTGCCTTCGACCCAACGTGCGAAGAAATAGCGTAGGTTCTTTCCATAAACCTGGCTCGCAAGTTTTTCGAATTCATCGATAGAAGCATTTTTACCACGGTATTTTTGAAGATAATTTCTGAGCAGTCCGTCGAATTTCCGCTGGCCCATTGTGTCGCGCAAAAGCTTAAATACAAATGCACCTTTTGAATACATTATGTATTGATAGGCGACCGATTGATCGTCCAGCGAAGCCGGTGTTCGGGCAAGTGACGAGGTCTGTTCAAACGTTAGCGAACGCTCAAGAAGCTCTCTTCTCAGGCTATCAAGCTGAGCGCCGTTGCTTCTGCTCTCACGCAGCGAAAACGCGCTGTACTCAGCCAGCCCCTGCGAAAGCCATGCATCGTCAAAAGTTTTAAGCCCGACGGTAAGACCCCACCATTGGAGTGCAGTTTCGCGTTGAAGTCGCTCAGTGATCAACGGGCGCTCACCATTAAACAAACGATTTGCCAAAAACAGCATTCCTTCCTGCGAGTAATATTCGAGCGAATCATCGTCGATCTGTGAAACGATCAATTTCCGGCCCATCGATGGGGCGCCAAACCGCTTTGTGTAATAATCCAAGGCTTGTCCGATCGTTTCGCCGTATTTAGCAACCAGCGCTTCGTTTCCCGCCTTGGTGAAAAACTGCAATTCGTAATTCTGGTATCGAAGAGTTTTGGTGGCGTATCGGCCGTAAGTAAAATTGCCGACGAGGCCTTCTTTGTTGCGTATAAACTTAAATTTACCGCGCGTATTTACGGTTGGAATGTCGGAAGTTCCGACAACCTGGAATGTATTTGGGATCGAAATGGTGATATCTGAGGTTGCTTTATCGGCGGCGTATTCGTGAAAAGGGAACCAGCGTGCTGCATACATTAAATATCCGTCATTCGCGCCAATATAAGCGAGGCGTTTGGTAAGGAGCGGCCCTCCCTGCGGGGTCACTAAAATTCCGCTGTATTTAAAGCGAAGTTTTATCGGCGTTCCTTTAAGAACCATCTCACCGAGATCGATCCTCACGCTCGGACCCAGATCGCTGACGCCCACTTGGTCCTGGACAAACGTAACGTTGCTGACGGTTTTTCCGGCCCGCACCGGTCGTCGTTTCGGGGCGGTATCTGGTGGGCTTACGGCCGGACTGGCATTCGGCGGCATTCCTTTACTGATCAAGGTAATCTCACTGATCTTCAGTGATCCATTCAATTCGTATGTTACAACCCTGGTATCTTCAGCCGGAACAAAATCGACATCCACGGTGGCTGTAAGCTTGTTTAATGAGGGTTCAAGACTCACATCCATTTTGTAATGCTTTACGTCAAAACCGGCTCTTTTCACTTGTTGGCCGGGCGACATAACTGTAAGCAGCAGAACCATTAAGCCAAAAAGCCCAAATTGAAACGTATTTATCTTTAAATTATTCATCTACTCTTCTCAAAATTCTCTTTTTCAGGATCACTACAACTTATGTATTGCTAGATTATGATGTCTTAAATATTTATTTCGTTGGCTCGCCGCATAAGGAGCGCAGCGTCATCGAACATAAATCGGGTTAGAAATGATCCACGGCATCTTATCAAAAGGCGCGCCGCATGCATCCAAATACACTTCAATTCTGTAGGCGCCTTTTTCTTTCGCTGTAAAGCTAACTTCAGTTGTTGTATCCGATTCATAAACTATCTCACCATTTTTGAAAATAACGAAGCGCGACGGCTGCGGTGCGCTGGATTTGAGCAGAACTTTTTCATCGTCTAATCGGATCTCTTCGCCAAGGATCTTAGTCTCATTGCCTCGTTGAGCCGTAAACGTGAATCCACTCGTGTCTCCCAAAATATCAACACCGATATACGCGTTTCCATTTTTCAGAGCCGTGAGCAAATTCGCTTGATCCAGGTCCTTTTCTTTGGGCAGCAAGATATGGGTTCGGACCAGTTTAAAGATGGTTTCATAGCGATCGAATTTGAAATTTATATATTTATTGTTTGAATCGTCACCGAGATGCAAACCAATATTGGAATGGGCGTCGCTGCCGGCAAACAAGGTAAGTCTTTTAGTTTTTGTGAGCGCGTCGAATCTTTCAAGATTTATGGCCGGGCGCCCGAAGTAGCGAGCAAGGGTCAGCCCCGGATAAGATCGGTATGACCAGAGGGCGTCAAGAAGAAAAGTGACGGGGTTCATTGATTTCGCATTTGTGTGAAGACTGAAAACCTCAATTCCGTCGATGTCAGCATCCCAGGACTTGAAAGATTTTGGATAAGTTACAAAGGCGAGTTTGTTCTTTGAGCGGGCTTCGGACAAAAACAAGTTTGTGCCGGACCTGCTAATTCTAGCCAGGCCGGGAAATCCACTCAATATTAAAAATCTATCCCCGTCGGCCGTGCTTGTCTCGTTTCCGCCGACAAACAAGACGTCTTCATTCTTACCGCGAAGGGTCATCGCTGAAGTGTCATAGTGTTTCGATACGTGCTCGGTCATGACGACATAATCAAGCTTGTTTTTTTGTGCGCCCGAGATTACCTCGTCAAAAGTCCCAGTGCTGTGGCCGCCCAAAAAAGAATGAGCGTGAATCACACCCTTGTAATCTCTATAGTCTGTGTTTGAAGTTTCAGAGGTGCGTGCTTTTTGATCCTCGATCTGTGCCGCGAGTTCTCCGGTTTTAACGCGATTTATAAGAAACGGGATTTGTGAAAGAAAACCTGCACAAAGCAAACCTATTGAAATTTTTTTCCAAAGTTTCATTTAATTACGATCTTATTGTCACTTAAAGGTCTTCATTCCGGTGACCAAATGCGATTGGCCGACGATTGATGAAGACCTAATCGGAAAGAAAATCGACCGAAACTGCGTGTTCTGCAATTTCCTTGCCCATTGCGGCAACCTTCTGATGTTCATCATGAACTGTGTAGGATTCCAAGGCCGCCCGGTCTTGGAAAACGGCCACAAGGCCGGTATCGTAAGATCGTTCTAGTTGGAGTATATCGCTACCAATATCAAAACTCTCAATATCCGGAATCAAGTCCGGCAGACCGTTTAACTTTCTTAAATGCTCTTCGCGCGCCTGCTCCGAGGTTTCTTTCTTATATTTCCAAACGACGATGTGTGTGAGCATTTATTCTCCTTTTTCGCACCATTCTTTCGTAACTTTATGCCTAAAATCAAACATCCGGCGCAGTTTTGGTGTAATGAATATCGGCATCGCCGCCATACCAAAATACGAAAAAGGCGTTTCGTATTCGACCTCATCCCGTAAAACTGCACCGCCTTTGTGAGGTGTAACGATGTGCTGGTGGCGCCAGTATTTAAATGGACCCGATATTTGAACGTCTTCAAACATTCTCGGCGGATCGTATTCTGTGTGCTCAGCGACCCAACGCGACGGGATAAAACCCAACACCTTTTGCTCGATGATCGCCTGCGAACCAATAACAGATATATCCGCCTTTTGAATAATTTTGGCATTTTCCCACGGAGGAATAAGACGCTCAATTGCATCCGGTAGTTCGTGAAAAGCAAAGACCCTTTCTGGTGAGGCTTTTATTAAAGATTCTTTTATGAATTGCATAACTGAGGAAAAGTTTCCCGCAAAGGTGTGAGGAACGCAAAGGGGAAGAAAGTTTTTTTCAACGGACGGCGGTCAAATATGAAGCAGAGAAGTTTCCCGCAAAGGCGCAAAGGAAGAATAAGAAGAATAGATTTTTATTGAAAATCAACCAATTGCAGACGAGAGGGCCATTCGTCTCCCAATCCCATAATCCTTATCTTATGTTTTCCGAATTCTTCTCTTCTTCTTACCTTATTCTTCCTTTGCGCCTTTGCGGGAAATCTCTTTCTCAGTTAAATTAATCTAAAATTTATTTGGAACTCCCACCATGAATGAAAACGAACTCTCACGTATCATCGTCGATTCTGCATTTAAAATTCACACTACCTTGGGTCCCGGGCTTCTGGAATCAGTCTACGAGGCCGTGCTCGCCCACGAACTGAAAATGCGAGGCTGCACCGTTGTTCGCCAACGAGCCGTTCCGGTTATCTATGAAACGGTCCAGTTAGATGTTGGATTTAGAGCGGATTTGATTGCCTGCAATAAGGTAGTAATAGAAATCAAATCGGTTGAGGCGATCTCGCCCGTTCACCTAAAGCAGTTACGAACGTATATCCGTTTGATGGACAAAAAACTTGGGCTATTGATCAATTTCAATGTTGATTTGATAAAAGATGGGATTCGGCGGGTCGTAAATAATTTGTAAAGAAGTTTCCCGCAAAGGCGCAAAGGAAGAATAAGAAAAAAAAGGTTTTTATAACAAATAACAATTAGCAGACGAACAAGTCCTTCGTCGTGCACTTACATTTTCATTATTCTGCGCTTCTGATACTGTTCTCCCGCTCTTCTGTTCTCGTGTAATTCTGTCTCCTGCGCTCCTGTTCCACTCCTATTCTTCCTTATGCCCCTTCGCCCTTTTGCGGGAAACCTTTTTCCTCAGTAAATCCCAAACCTTTTTCAAATGTCTTTCCTCAACCCTAATACTCCCGACCGAAAGACGTAAAGTGAATTTGCCATTTAATTTCGTATGCGAAAGATAGGCTTCACCCGAGGCGTTTAACTCATTCATTATTCTCTCGTTTAAAACGTCTAGATCTTCGATACCTTTTGGGCACGCACGAAAGCACACAAGCGAAAACGTCGTTTCCGACATAATTTCAAAATCTTCGGACATTTCAACCCAAATGGTGAAAAGTTGTGCAAGACGAATATGGTCTCGTATACGGCTCCTCAACCCCTCTTGGCCAAAATACCGCATTACAAACCAGAGTTTTAGAGAACGAAACCGTCGCCCAAGCTGGATCCCATAGTCCATTTGGTTTGTCACGGATTCGGTAACTTTCAGGTATTCAGCGATCAACGAAAACGTCTGTTTGAGCAGGTCGACATCTTTTACGTACAAAACCGAAAGGTCAAAAGGCGTAAACAACCACTTGTGCGGATTTGTGACGATAGAATCTGCTTTCTCAATACCTTTCAAATGATGCTGCAGTTCAGGCAAAACCATCGCCGAGCCGGCATAAGCCATATCGACGTGTAAGAAGATTTCGTTTCGTCGACAGATCTCAGCGATCTTTTCAACATCATCAACTGCCGTCGTTGAAGTGGTGCCGATCGTCGCGACAACACAAAATGGTTTGTGTCCGCGCATAATATCATCGCTTATTTCCTGACGAAGTTGTTTCGTGTCCATTTCAAACCGATCGTTAACCGGAATCTTGACGATTGCATCGGTACCCAGTCCGAGAAGTAAAACCGCTTTATCGATCGAAGAATGAGTTTGTTCGGAACAGTAGATTCGTAGCAACGGCAAATCGGTCCGGCCGCTCATTCCTTTCTTGCGGATATCGAGGTTCAGTTTCTCGCGAGCCATGGCGATAGCGTGGAGCGTCGAAACTGACGCCGTATCGTAAATAATGCCATCAAAAACCTCCGGTAAATTCATCATTCGTCGAAGCCAACCAAGCACAACAGGTTCGAGCTCGGTTGAAGCGGGGGATGTTCGCCAAAGCATTGCCTTCATATCAAAAGCGGCAGTAAGCATTTCACCAAAAACGCCAACGCTGCTTGTTGAAGTGGAAAAAAGACCGTGAAAATTCGGATGATTCCAGTGGGTGACCGCCGGCATTATCAACTCGTCGACGTCCTTAAAAATGTCAGAAAAATCCTCGCCTTTTTCGGGCGCCGTGTCTGGCAAATTGTCCCGCAGCGAATTTGGTTCAATTTGGGAAAGTACCGGCAGATCTTCCATTTTTTCAAAATAGTCGGCGATCCAATCGACGAGTTGGTGCCCGTAGCGCCGAAATTCCTCTTTCGGCATGTCGCCTAAGTTATTTGTTTTCATGATTTCCAATTTTGGGTTTGTTTGTGATTATTAGCCCTGTCTTTCCAAATAGATATCAAATACGCCGGCTACACCCTCATTGCCGTCTTGCTTGAAATCAACATACCTGCAGATCTCGGTATTTCTATCCGTCCAATCGTTTTGTTCGCGGATACTTCCCCTGTCACTCATCCAGTAAGATTGTGTCGTCAATTCCCGATGACCTTTAGCAATTATTTTGTAGTGAATGTGTCTTCGACGGCCCGGGTACAATCCGGGCTCAATGCTGTAAAATGAATACTCACCCTTTTCATTTGTGAATACGTGTCCGCGGAGCGCGATCTCTGACGCTTTATAATCGGAGATATCGCCATCACCCGTCGGGTAATAGATACCGTCCTTGTCAGCATGCCAGACTTCGATCTTGGCGTTTGCAACTGGCGTTTCCCCATTTTTTCCACCATAGACGATTCCATTTACGTTCATTGGTTTGCCGGGAAGTTTGGTAAAATTGATGTTTACTGATTCACGGGAACTGGAAACAAAAAACGGACCTTCTGTTGCTGAATCCGTAAATCCACAATGGTCAGGGGTTTGCGACTCCCCTGCTGTAGAACAGCCTTGTATGATCAATGGGATCGAGAATAATCCGAATCCCGCTTTTTTAAGAAATTCCTTGCGATTTATTTTTTCGTTTTTCATAAATATTTCATATTTCCGATCAAATGCACCGATAAAATCCGAAAACTTCAAAATGTGTCGTTACGGGCTATTTTACGGAATAAATACTCGACATACCATTTGAAATAGGTATAATCCGTGATTAAGTAGTTCTTTTAACCTGTCTCAGTAAGTCTCTTATAAACATCACTCCCCAGCATATCGGAGTTTCGAGTCGGGTTTTCAAACTTGTTACAATTCAAATAAATAGGGATTAAGAGGAACCTTTATGAGTCGAAAGATTTTCGGATACGCACTTTTTTTATTAACCACATTTCTCGTTCCTGCTGTGATCACTGCGCAGGAGAAAACTGAAGAGGCAAAAAAAGCAGCTGAGGCCGTCGGGTTAGACCAGCAGATCAACAACGCATTTCAACCGGTTGCAGATTATTGGGACGCGCTTATTTTTACTCCGGTTTTTGGAGTACCTTTCGTTCTTATACTGCTCGTGTTTGGGGCATCATTCTTTACGCTGGCGTTTGGTTTTGTAAATATCCGAAGATTTCCGCTTGCCCTTCAGGTCGTCCGCGGTAAATACGATGACGTTGAGCAGGGTGGAGCGCCGGTAACGACAGATACTCTAAATGTGGTCGAAGGCGATATTCCAGATACGATTCGTCAAGAGGGCGTTCACGGTGAGGTTAGCCACTTTCAGGCGCTTGCAACGGCCGTTTCAGGAACCGTCGGTTTAGGAAACATTGCCGGCGTTGCGATCGCGATCGCGGTTGGTGGACCGGGCGCGACATTTTGGATGATCCTCTGTGGATTGCTGGGAATGTCCAGTAAATTTGTCGAATGTACATTGGGTGTGAAATACCGTGATATTGGCCCTAACGGCACGGTTTATGGAGGGCCAATGTACTATCTTTCAAGAGGTTTCAAAGACATCGGCTTTGGAATGGTTGGAAAATTCTTAGCCGTAATCTTCGCAATAATGTGTGTTGGCGGTTCGTTTGGAGGCGGGAATGTTTTCCAGGCTAACCAGGCAACGGTTCAAATAACTACAATGACCGGTTGGGAAGGCGGCGCCATCAAGACGGTCATCGGTATTGTAATGGCGATTCTGGTTGGAATCGTGATCATCGGCGGTATCAAAAGAATCGCGAGTGTAACGGAAAAGGTCGTTCCGTTTATGGCAGGTATTTACATCATCGCGTCGTTGATCATCATTTTTGCAAATATCGGAAATTTGCCGGCTGCCGTTGGACAAATAATTTACGGGGCGTTTACTCCCGCCGCCGGTGTTGGCGGACTGATCGGTGCACTGTTAGTTGGCTTCCAAAGAGCGGCCTTTTCGAATGAAGCGGGTGCCGGTTCTGCTGCGATCGCTCACTCCGCAGTTAACACGAATTACCCCGCGAGTGAAGGGATTGTCGCTTTACTTGAGCCGTTTATCGACACCGTCGTAATTTGTACGATGACAGCTCTGGTTATCATCATGTTTAACTTTGACGACAAGTTTATTTACAGTGCTGCGAATACGGCGGGCGTTACGTTGAAGGAAACCTCAGCCGTGGTTGGCGGTGTTGATCTCACGTCGATGGCGTACGATTCGGTATTGCCTGGATTCAGATACATTCTGACTCTGGCGATTGTCTTGTTTGCTTTCTCGACAATGATCTCGTGGTCTTACTATGGGTTGCAGGCCTGGAAGTATTTGTTCGGACGCTCGGGCGCGGTAGATATGGTCTACAAGATCCTATTCCTTATCTTTGTAGTTATCGGAGCTGCTGCATCTCTGGGCGCTGTTGTGAAATTCTCAGATGCAATGATCTTTGCGATGGTCTTCCCGAACATGTTGGGACTATTCTTCCTATTCCCGAAAGTGAAAGAAGAACTAAACAGGTATCTGGAGGCGATAAAAGGTTCTTAGACACTTTTAGCATTTAGAAATACGTTCTGCATTAAAGGCTTTTCTCAAAAAGAAAAGCCTCTTTTTTGTTCGCCAAATAGAATATGATTCGGGACTTTGCCTATTTACCTTCATAAAAGCTGCACAAATTGTTTCGTGATTTCGAGTGACAAATGTCACTTTTTAGGACCAAACCGGTTGACAAGATCATTGCTGAGTCGGGTACTTTCGGCTTTTTGTCCAGCGTTTATTTGATGGCCGCGCTGCCGTTTGATACGTGGATGAGATTGCTTGCCTGGATGGCGCTGGGCGTTCTCATTTACTTCATTTGCGGAAAACAGCACAGCCACTTAAATAAATCGGCTGATGCGGAAAAAGGAAATTCTACATAAGGAGGAGAATGGGACAGGTCGCCTAAAGGAGAATTAGAAGTATTAATTAATTCAGTTAATCAATTGCCTCCAACTCCAGCTGGAGGCAATTGAAAAGGCTGTCTTTTCAGACCGGCTTTTTTTTAATCCTTAATTCCTCGATTTAATTCGAAGGCGGAGGAGGAGCTTGCTGCTGTTGTTGCTGAATCTGCTGCTGCAGCTGTTGTTGAAGCTGCTGTTGCGGAGTCTGGGGAGACGGCCCCTGATTCTGTCGGAGCTGCTCATCCAGTTTTTCGATAGCTGCCTTATATATCTTGATCTCTCCGCTTCCCTCCATCTTTTGGCGAACCGCAGCGATGTAATCGAGAAAAACACGGGATCGTTTTTGATCAAGATTCTGCGCGAGCAGTTGTTCGCGTTCCTTTGTAAAATTCTCCATATTGGCTTCTATCCGGTCATTTACCCCAACCACATACCAATTTTCGCCAACCTTGATCGGTTTCTTCGTCACCTCGCCTTTTTTCAGGGCGAAGATCGCTTCCTGCAGGGCTTCGGAGGTTCCGGCCGTCGGACCAGACCCGAGCGGGGAGCCGAGAACAAAATCCTCGGCCGTCTGGGCCTCAAATTTTTCTGCTGCCGCAGCCGATTTCAGACTGCCAGCCGAATTTGCGGATTTCGCAATTGAGGTTGCGATCTCTTCCACTTTGTCTCTGGCCTGCGCAGATTTTACCGCTTCTATGACTTTGCTTTTGACTTCGTCAAACTCAGCATCCCGCGGATCTTTTTTATCGGCTAAGAGCGGAACAGCAAATCCTCCGGGAATCGGGATCTTATCTCCAACATCATTTTTAGTTTCAAGCGTGGCGATACCCTGTTCGAAATCCTGTGAAATTCCGAGTTTGTCAATTTCATCTCCGGGTACCACGTAACCGGTTTCGCGAATCATTTCGCTTTTCTGCGAATTTGCCTCCGACGCAAATTCCTCGGCTACCTTTTCGACATCCTTTTCCTTTTTCAGTCGCTCAGCTACCTTCTGCGCGAGCGCCGCGTTTGCTGTGTACGCTTTTGTATTCCGTCGGCTCACCTCGAGCTCTTTCTTCGACTGCTCGAATGGCTTTTTAACCGATTCGCCGCGTCTTAAAACGTAGATGTTTGATTGAAACTGAAGCGGTTCGGTAATCTCGCCTTCTTTCATGTTCAAGATTCTTTGATACGGATCGGAGGTATTGTTAGGATTCGCACGAACCAAACCCGAAACCCTCCCACCATTCTGAGCGGTGCTGGGTTTTTCCGACTTGCCCTTTGCTACTTCGGCAAATGCTTCCTCGGTAACGGTCACATCTTCTTCTTTACCTTTCTTCAATTCGGCAACGATCTGATTTGCCTTTGCCATAACTTGAGACTCTTCCTCGGGTTTTGGAATTCGCAATACGATCTCCTGAACCTTCACACCGGCGATCTTCTTATCATCGGCAAGTTTCTCGTATTCCTCTTTTAACTCCTCATCGGTAAACGTCAGCTTTTCGCCTATTTTTGCGGTCTCCAAATAAATATATTTTATTTTTTTCTGCGGCGAACTGATGTAGTACTGCTTTTTGTTCTTCTCAAAGTAATCTTTTAATTCATCGTCACTCGGTGTGATCTTTTCTGACACATCTGCCGTGCTAATTGGAACGTAAGTCAGATCAAACTTTGTATTTTGTTCCTTAAACTTATCCAGGATCTCTTCTTCGGAGACGGTAACGCCAGACGTAACGTAAGCGATCAGTTTTTGACGGCTGATCCTATTTCGCAAACTTTCTTCATAAGCCGCCACACTTCCAGCCTGTCTCGCTGCGGCAGCTTCGTATTGGCCCTGGTCAAACGCCCGACCGTCAGTCGGCGTAAAACCCTCCCGGATCTTCGCTGCCACCTCTGCGTCAGAGGCCGTTAAACCGAGGCGCTCGGCTTCTATCGCCGAAAGTTTTTCATCAATAAGATTGTTTACCAAAAATGTTGACGGAATCTGCACCTGCGCATTTTGTTTCAGCGTAGCGAGGTCGCCGATCGTTATCGTCTTGCTACCCACTTCGGCAGCCAGGTCGTCGCTTTGGGTTAGATTACTCTCAAGGTTTCTGGAAGGCATCGCCGCAAAGACGATCAGACTCACTACCAATATAACTGCGAAAAGAATAAGGAGGAAGTTCCTTGTTCTTTCCATTTTTTTGAAAAACTTTAACATCTTATTTTATTACCCGCGTATTAATTGTTCTTGCTCGGCTGAAAACCGATCTCTGTTAATGACAAACCGCAATTTTATCAATGACCCCGGTAAAAGTAAAAGTTAAATCATCACATCTTGGATGTTGACAGCTTTTGCCAAACGCACTATCAGGGCTTAATATTGAAATGATTCTAACTGCTTCGATATTCCCATTTTGGGAAAATGCAGCAGAATTTTTTTTTGCTTTTGAAATCCGGCGTACGGCCTAAAGTATCGGGTTTCGGCAGTTTTACTTTTATATCAGTTAACTTGTATCTTATTTAACTTATGGACGCTATTGAATACCCCATGTGGGTCTGGATCACCTTCTTCTCTGTCGTGTTTATCGCGCTTTTTGTAGATATCGGCATTGTCAATCGCAAGGCTCATGCGCCAAGTCGAAAGGAGACAATTTCCTGGAGTATCGTTTGGGTTTCGCTGGCGCTGTCGTTTGGTGTCTTTATCTACTGGGTGGTCAGCAGTGGTTTCGTCGAAGCAGATGCGGTCGACAAGACCATCGAGTATTACACCGGTTATCTGATCGAGCTTTCGCTCTCGATCGACAATCTCTTTGTATTTCTTCTTATTTTCGGGTACTTCAAGGTACCCAAGAAATACCAGCATCGTGCGCTGTTTTGGGGCATTTTTATGGCCCTGGTAATGCGCATGGTAATGATCTTTGCAGGTGCCGAACTGGTTGAAACGTTTCATGGCATCTTATATTTCTTTGGGGCATTTTTAGTTTATACCGGGGTAAAGATGTTCAGAGAGGAGGAAGAATTTAATCCTGAAGACAGCCTGATCGTTAGCACGACGACCCGTTTTATAAGGATCACAAAGAGATATGAGGGCGAGAAGTTCTTTACAGTTGAGAACGGTAAACGAACCGGAACCCTGCTTTTACTCGTGCTTATCGTCATTAACGTCGCTGACCTGGTATTCGCAGTTGATTCGATTCCTGCGATATTTGGGATCACGACCGACAGATTTATTGTCTATACCTCCAATATATTTGCTATATTAGGGTTGAGGACTTTTTTCTTTCTCCTTCTCGGTATGGCGGAAAAATTCCATTTCCTCAAATATGGCCTGGCGTTCGTATTAACATTTATTGGCGTTAAGATGCTGGTGCCATTGTTGGCTGAAGGGATCGTTTTGGTCCTTGGCAAGGGCAGTGATTCCTCAGTCGTGCATTTTATCGAAAACTATTTAGCTGGTGCATTCAAGCAGCCCGAGTTATACATATCGTTGGGCGTCGTTGTATTGGCCATTGCGACATCTATAGTTTTGTCGTTAGTTTATCCCGCAAAAGAGACTCACTCCGAGTCCTAGATTAGGCAAGGGGCCGGACCCTAAATGGACAAGAAACGCAGCAATTTTTATGTCGATTGGTGGAGCATACAGAAAAGTACCGTTTACGGTATTTTGGCTATAGTTGTTACGATTGCGCTCCTTGCCGGAGGGGTTTGGTGGCTCTGGCAAAATGATTGGGTGATCAGCCCGCCCGATGAAGAAGATGCTCCAAAGGATTCGGCCCAGATCATTTCTTTCGAGGGAAATGTAAGAATCGTGCGCGTTTCGAATAAAGAAACCGAACGTGTCACGAAGTCAACATACGTACAGG
>JABDJV010000057.1 GCA_013003295.1 Pyrinomonadaceae bacterium
CACCAAATCGACTCAAAATCTCTCAACGCTGAACCGTGGAATACGGGGTGGTGTAAAAGGTTCACATCCAATAAAAGGGAAATACACCCCGTTTATTTTTCCAAACTGGGCGGCGAAGTTTCTCGCAGATGCTCTTTTGCTCGAAGAAAAAACGATGAAAGATTTCGAAGCAAAGATTTTAAGCAACGAGAGGATATAGAAAACGGTATGCTTTTGGCGCATAATAACAGCGAAATGAAACCTCAAAATGCAAACGACGTTTTGCGCGGCCGGGAGATACTGTGTTTCAGCCATGATTGGACCGGTGATCCGCTTTCGAAAACTCATTTGATGCGGGTGCTTTCCAAGGAAAACCGGATACTTTGGATAAATGCCATTGCCAATCGAATGCCGACGGCCTCTTCAAAAGATGTAAAACGAATATTCAGCAAGCTGAAGAGATTTACCGAACCAGTCAAGGAAGTCGAATCAAATATATTCGTGCTCAATCCTCTGGCGATACCGACCTACGGCAGCTCGCTGGTCAGGTCCTTTAATCAAAGATTTTTATTGTCGCAGGTAAAAAAAGCAATGAGGAAGCTCAAGTTTGACCGGCCGGTAAATATGGTCTTCAATCCGGCGGCGGGTTTGCTCGCAGGGAATTTGGGTGAGAGCGAGATCATCTATTATTGCGTCGATGATTATACCGAATTTACGGGAGTCGCAAGCGGCCTAAAAGAGATCGAAGAGGAGCTCTTTCGGAAGTCTGACCTGGTCGTCGTATCTGCCGAAAAACTTCTTGCGGATAAGAAAAAATTCAACAAGAATACCAGGATCATCAGACATGGAACGGATTGGCGCCACTTTCGAACTTCACTCGAAGCCGAGACGGAGATCCCTGAGGAGTTAAGAAATCTGCCAGGGCCGATCATAGGGTTTCACGGACTTCTTGCTGACTGGGTCGATTACGAATTGATCAAAAAGATCGCTGAGAAGTATATGGATGGTTCGATCGTCTTGATCGGAAAGATCGCGGTCGATGCCGAACGGAAAATTAAGATCTTGGACGATGTTCCAAATGTACACTTTTTAGGGCGAAAGCCTTATGAATCCTTGCCAAATTATTGCAAGGGTTTTGATGTAGCGCTTAACCCCTTTGTTATTAATGAGTTAACGCTAGCAGCGAATCCGCTGAAGGTTAGGGAATATCTGGCGGCCGGGCTGCAGACCGTTTCAACCGACATTCCCGAGGTGCGCGTATTGAAACACTGTTTGGTTGGCGAAAACCACAAACATTTTATCGAGCAGATCGATCACGCGCTGAATAATCCGATCGACAAAGAAGTGATCAGCAATGAGATCAAGCACGAAAGCTGGGACGCAAAGGTCGATGAATTGCGGGAGATCATTGCAAAAAACCGTAGATGAATTGGAAGATCAAGATCATCATAACCAGTTTGATACTCCTGATTGCGTGGATCGTATCGGCGCCGCTGTTGGCGAAAAACTTAATTGTCGAAAAGCCGCTCGAAGAAGCCGATGCGATCATGGTTTTGAGCGGTTCTTCCGTTTATGTGGAAAGAACGCATAAAGCCGCGGAACTCTACAAACGCGGAACGGCTTCCAGGGTTTTGCTAACCGATGATGGCGGTTATGCCGGCTGGTCTCAAAAGGAAGGGAGAAACCCGCCGTTTGTCTATCTCGCAAAGCAAGAGTTGATCGCTCAGGGAGTCGCTGAAGACGATATTGAGATACTTGAGCCGCAGGTGACCGGAACGATCTGGGAAGCAAGAAATTTAAAAGCGAAAATCAAAAAAGAGAATTGGAGATCGATCGTCCTGGTAACATCTTCCTACCATACCAAAAGGGCGCTGAACACATTCTCGGAGATACTTGGTGACCGGACAAATATAGGGATATCTGCGTCCCCAACCGGTGATCAAACGCCTCCGCCTTTTTCCTGGTGGCTTTCGGCTAAAGGGTGGCAGGTGGTTGGCGGAGAATATGTGAAATCTGTGGTCTATTGGATATATTATTAAGTGTCAAAACTTAAAAGATCAGGGACGCATTTTTTGTGAATACGACAGCTTTGGAAAATAGAGAAATTGCGCGGCAGCATTCGAATGAGGTTAAAAAGGGCGAAAGGTTTGAATTTGGAAGAAACTGGAGCCGGTTTTTAGAGCTGCTCAATGAAGAGCGGATACTAAAAGCTGAGGAATCCCTGAGCGGGATGCTCGAAACCGATACGCTCGATGGTTTGAGGTTTTTGGACATCGGTTCGGGAAGCGGGCTTTTTTCTTTGGCCGCCAAAAGGTTGGGGGCGAAGGTACACTCTTTTGATTTTGATACGAGCTCATATGAATGCACCCGGGAACTAAAACGCCGCTTTTTCAAAAACGACGAGGACTGGGTCGTTGAGCAAGGCTCTGCCTTGGACCGCAAGTATATCGAATCACTTGGAAAATTTGACATCGTATATTCGTGGGGTGTTCTGCATCATACAGGTGCGATGTGGGACGGGTTAGACAATGCGAGTCTTGCGGTCGGTAACGAGGGACTGCTCTTTGTCGCCATTTACAATGATACCGGGAGCCAGGCGAAACGCTGGAAAGTGATCAAAAAGACTTACTGTCAGCTCCCGACGGTCTTAAAAACCCCGTTTGCGATTCTTACAATGATCCCGGAGGAAACGAGAAGAATGGCGAGTGCCATTGCCAGACTCAAGCCCTGGGAGTATTTCGAGTTTTGGAAAAATTATACGAATTCCAGGGGCATGAACTACTGGTATGACATAATTGACTGGGTCGGCGGTTATCCGTACGAAGTCGCCGCCCCGGATGAAATATTTGAGTTCTACAAAGAAAAAGGCTTTGAACTTCGTAAATTAAAATGCGGCGGAGTCGGTCTGGGATGCAATGAATTCGTTTTTCGAAAGAGAAGTTAATACGCGATGAAAAGACTGGAAAAGCCAAACTGGCAGAAGAATCAGGAACGGAGAAAGAGATTCTGGCTGATCGGATTGGCGCTGCTATTTCTGATTCCCCTTGGGATCGGCTCGGCTTACATTCTAAATAAAAATCTGGCGCTCTCTTCCTCGGCATTAGGGAATTCCAATTACCCAGAAATTCAGGGCAACAAGATATTTGTCCGCCAGGGCGATAGTTTTCAGGCAGCGCTAAACCGTGCCAGGCCGGGCGATACAATTTTGCTCCAGGCCGGCGCAACGTTTAAGGGTGCTTTCAATCTGCCGAAAAAAGGTGGAAATCAGTTTATAACGATCCGAAGCGCGGCTCCGGATTCGCAGTTGCCGGGAGAGGGCCAGCGCCTTGATCCAAAAAAGTTTGGTTCGGTTTTGCCAAAATTGGAATCCAACGTGAGGGGCAATCCGGTGATACTCGCGGAAAAGGGTGCACATCACTACCGTTTTATCGGTGTTGAGTTTATGCCCACGATCGAGGGGCTCTACAATATAATTCGAATCGGAACAAACGACGAAACACGCGAGGAAGACCTTCCCCATCATATCGAATTCGACCGTGTGTACATTCATGGAAGCGATAAATATGGGCAGCGGCGCGGAATAGCCGCAAACGGCCGGCACATACGAATTGTTAACAGCCATATCTCAAACATTAAACGCGAAGGCGATGAAAGCCAGGCCATCGCGGCCTGGGCGACCGATGGGCCGATCGAGATCATAAATAATTACCTTGAAGCGGCTGCGCAAGGAGTGCTTTTTGGCGGTGCCGGCTCCCCGCTTAAGTTAACCCCGACAAACTGTGTTGTAAGAGACAATCATTTTCACAAACCTCTTGAGTGGAAAGGGAAGGGCTGGGTCGTCAAAAACATTTTTGAGATCAAGAACGGGAAGAATATAAAGGTCCACAATAATTTGATGACCAATAATTGGGCAAGCGGCCAGGACGGAACAGCAATTCTCTTCACGACCCGCGCAGACAACGACAATGTTGTTATTGAAGACATAGAGTTTTACGACAACATTATCAGGAGCTCCGGAAACGCAATTAATATTCTCGGAAACGAGGGGAAAGGCGGTAACGACTTAACGATCAGAAACAACATCTTTGCCGACATTGATAAGCAAAAATGGGGCGGTGGTGGCCACTTTTTAATCGCGACTACCTGGAACGGCTTGTTGATCGAAAACAATACGATCATTCAAAACGGGAATATTACGAATGCTTACGGTGATCCGATAAAAGGCTTTGTGTTTAGAAACAATATCGTCTACCAGAACGAATACGGCTTTTTTGGTGACGATATGGGCTCAGGAAAACGCGCGATCAACCGATACTTTCCAAACGCCGTTATCCGGCAGAATGTGATCCTTGGCGGGAGTTTTTCCGACTATGGGCGCAGTAATTATTACCCCGCTTCCGTAAGACAGATCGGATTTTTAGATACCAAGAGCTATGTATTGCCTGAAAATAACCCCTACAAAACAAAAGGCTACGGCGGAAGTCAGGTTGGATCTAGTGTGAGGTTAAGCCAGGTCGGCGGGAACTATTAGGGTTAATTAACCAAGACCTCCCGACGCACTAGAGATTCACAAAAATAAATCGTAGACAAACGATCAAGACGATCATTCGAACCAGGACGATCAATTTAAACGAAAGACAGGCTGTTTTTTGGATGCAGTTATCGAAGATGACGAAAGCAAATAGCCCCGTACGCAGCGAAGCGGAGTGCGGGGTTAAGTCGCGTGATGTTTCTGAGCTCTGAAGGAGCGACACATTTCACCAAAAATGGTCTTCCATTTACCGGGTATCTATCGCCCCTTCGGGGCTTGTTATTCATTGTTATCTATTCCCCGCATTTCGCTTCGCTTCATACGGGGTTAAATGCTAACGTCTTCTTCGATGACTATCATGACTGAATCGGTTTATGCACCGTATAAAACTGTCTTAAACTCTTTTTGGCTTATCTGGAGGGATCCAATTTTGGTGCGGCGGGATAGAGATTAACAAAAATAAATCGTAGACAACGCATTATGACGATAAATCGAACCAGGACGACCAATCGAGACAAAGGCCAGGCTGCTTCGAAATACAGTCATCGAAGATGACGAAAGCAAATAGCCCCGTACGCAGCGAAGCGGAGTGCGGGGTTAAGTCGCGTGATGTTTCTGAGCTCTGAAGGAGCGACACATTTCACCAAAAATGGTCTTCCATTTACCGGGTTTCTATCGCCCCTTCGGGGCTTGTTATTCATTGTTATCTATTCCCCGCATTTCGCTTCGCTTCGTACGGGGCTAAATGCTAACGTCATCTTCGATGACTATCGTGACTGAACAGGTCAGGTTTCTATCGCCCCTTCGGGGCTCGTTATTCTTCGTTATCTATTCCCCGCATTTCGCTTCGCTTCATACGGGGCTAAATGCTAACGTCATCTTCGATGACTATCGTGACTGAACAGGCCAGGTTTCTATCGCCCCTTCGGGGCTTGTTTTTCTTCATTATCTATTCCCCGCATTTCGCTTCGCTTCATACGGGGTTAAGTCGCGTGATGTTTCTGAGCTCTGAAGGAGCGACACATTTCACCAAAAATGGTATTCCATTTACCGGGTATCTATCGCCCTTTCAGGGCTTGTTTTTCTTCGTTATCTAT
Source organism: Pyrinomonadaceae bacterium (assembly GCA_013003295.1). Lineage (GTDB taxonomy): Bacteria > Acidobacteriota > Blastocatellia > Pyrinomonadales > Pyrinomonadaceae > Aridibacter. The sequence continues at coordinate 5,608 of JABDJV010000057.1, forward strand.
TCCCCGCATTTCGCTTCGCTTCATACGGGGCTAAATGCTAGCGTCATCTTCGATGACTATCGTCACTGAATCGGGTTTTTACTGATAACAACTGTCTTAAAACTCGGTTATGTTGTCTGGGTTAATCCAATTTGATGCGGCGGGATGCAGAAATAGGAAAATCAATCTGCTAAGCACTCTTCTTCATCTCAAGCTTATTTAATAGTGCCTTGTATCTCTCATCATCACGGAGCGAATCCAGGCATTTATCGCCTTCGTAGAGAGGCCGGTTCTCGTTGCCAAGCTTGATCGCCCGATTCAGCCAATCGAAGGCTTCGTCTTTTTCACCAAGTAAGGAATATGTGGCTGCGGTCCAGTAAGCCATATCGTGGTCCGCCTTCGATATTTTCAATGCGTCTTTGGTCAATTGAGCCTTCGCATCTTCCACATTTCCTTTGTGGGCAAGGAACATGGCGTACATTGACCTAATACCATCCATCTGCGGATTATTTTCCAAGACGTCCGATATTATCTCGATTGCCTGATCAGTATCGCCCTTGTGAAAGAGCGCGTTTGATCGAAAAACCTTAACCAACGGATGATTTGGTTCTTCTTTTGCACCCCGGTCTAAAAGCTTCAGCGCTTTATCGTATTCTTTTCGGTAGGTATAGATCCGCGCCCGGTTATAACTGGAAATAACTTTTGCCGCGGGATCAAGCTTTGCGAGCTTTCGAAAACTCTTTAATGATTCGTCATACTCACCATCAAGGCGATGCAGTACGCCTTTTACAAAATAGATCGGGGCCTCGTTTGGAAAGCGCTTTTGCAAGCGTTTGATCTCTTCCCTGGCTTTGGCTTTTTCGTCGCGGGCCATATAGATCATCACCATTAGAACCCGGGCCTCAGATATTGTCGGGTCAAGCTCAGCTGCTTTTCTAAACGCTTGTTCGGCACGAGTGTGATCTTCGGCATCGCCCATCCCCTTAAAAACACGGTTTGCATAACACCCACCCAGACCGCTGTATGCAAGGCCGAATTCAGGATCAAGACCGATCGCAGTCTTAAAACTCTTAATCGCATCGTCACAATCTTCGGCAGAAACGGTCTGGAAAATAAACCGCCCGAAACTGTCCCGGCCGCGCAAGTAAACTTCATATGCTTCCACATTTTCGGTTGGACGGTGACCCAGAACTTCTTGCTCTTCATCCGATAATTCGACCCGCAGGCCTTCCAGGATATGCTGTCCGATATTGTCCTGCAGAGCCAGAATATCGCCGCTTTCAGCATCGATTCGGTCACTCCACAGTATTCCGCCGGAAACTATGTCAACCAATTGAGTGGTCACGCGCATTTTATCGCCGGAGCTTATAAATCCGGCAGTCAAAACCGCGTGCACCTGGAGTTCCCGGCCAACTTCGCGCGCTTCAAACTCTTTACCCTGATATTTTGCTATTACCGAACTCGGGCGAACGATCAAGGATTTCAGCTTTGCGAGTTCGGTGATCACCGCATCAGCGAGCGCAAATTCGTAAAAATCGGTCGAAGGGTCCTTACTCAAGTTTGTAAAAGGCAGGATGGCGATACTTGTCTTCTCTCTGCCGGTGGTTGTTAGTGTCGTATCAGGAGAATAGGTTGGTGTGATCTGAGTGTTTGAGTAGGAAGGTGCATTGCTCATTGCGCTCTGCGTATCAGATTTTCCGGTCAGCCAATTCCAGGCTCTTTTTACCGGGCTTTTTGTTTCTAGATGGCCGGGTGTAAAGGCATCATTTTGGGTCATGGCAACACCCGAAATCTCTTCCAAAACTCCCCGCAGCTCATCTCGCATATCGGCAACATTTTGGTAGCGGTCCCCAGGTTCTTTTGCAAGCGCCTTATCGATGACCTTCTGCAGTTTTGGCGGAAGTGCTTCGGGGCGCATTTCTGCAAGCGGCGTCGGTGTTCCGTGTAAAACCTGATGTCGAACATCGATTACCGTTTTACCCTGAAACGCCCAGATTCCGGTCAGCATTTCATAAATCAATACTCCGGTCGAAAAGATATCGGCGCGGTGATCGGTCAAATCTCCTTTTGCCTGCTCAGGAGCGGCATAAGTCGCCGTTCCGTAAGGGATACCGATCTCAGTAAGGTCCGTAAGGTCGACCCCTTTCTCTTTTTTGGTCGGCTCATCCATCATAAGTTTTGCCAATCCAAAATCAAGGATCTTAACCTGGCCTTCATCGGTAACCATTACGTTTCCGGCCTTGATGTCGCGGTGGATTATGTTTTTCGAATGAGCCAGCGCCAGCGCATCGCAAACCTGGATCGCGATCTTCAGAGCACTCTTCAGGTCGAGCGGACGGCCATCTACGAGCTGACGCACGTTTTTCCCTTTTACATACTGCATCGCGATGTAGAAGGTTCCGTCGTCCTCGTGGTAATCGTAAATTGTACAAATATTGGGATGATCCAATTGAGAACAGAGCTTTGCTTCGCGTTCGAATCGTTTGAAATTGGCTGTTTTTGCGGTTAATTCAGGCGGTAAGACCTTTATTACGATCTTGCGGTCAAGTTTTGTATCGAGAGCTTTGTAAACCGTTCCTTGTCCGCCCGCACCGAGCTTCTCAAGGATTTGGTATTGGTTAATGCTTTCGCCAACCATAGCGTTTCGTTTGATTTAATTTATCGAGGTCAGGTTGGTTATTATTGCCTAATTATCTAAATATGCAAGTTAAAAATAAGTGAGCCGGCAAACTGCCGACTTAATTCAATGTGATCGTTCAGCCCCGCGGCGGGTCGCCAAATCCCGATTGAATATATTCTCCATTCTCGACAATACACGGAACGACCAGGTCGCCCGCAGAATACTCAAGCATTTCGGCCTGGCGCTCCTTATCGTTTTGCGCGTCGTATTCGGTAAATTCGATCCCCTTTTCGTTGTAGTAGGCTCGCGCCTTATCGCAGTAAGGACAGTTTGGTTTTGTGTAAATTACTAAAGACATTTTGAATTTCTCCTGTGTGTAAGTTAGTTTAGCAATAGATTTGATTTAATAAAAGCTTATTCGAAAGCCGATGGAAAATACAGACCTCTTTGAGCCTTTTGATCGCCTTGTCGAGATAGAAATTCTCGGCAGAAAGGTAAGTGTTCCGGAGAACAATACGCTCCTGCGATGCTTTCAATACCTCTCGATGGAATCGATCTCCTACGGCGAATTCTGCTGGAACGGCGATTGTCTGAATTGCCAGGTCTGGATACAGAATGGCGACAAGGAAAAAGCCCTGATGTCCTGCCGGGCGGTTGTTGAAGAAGGTATGAAGATCGTGCGGATGAACGAGGAGATTCAGATCACATCTAATCCAGATGAAAGCTCAAATGCGGTTGGGCAAAGCTAACATCCGACCGTTTTGGAAGCCAAATTCTGGTCCATCAATTCTATAAAACGCTTGAAGTGATACTCGGCATCGTGGGAGTCGGGAGCGGCTTCGGGATGTTACTGGAGCGACAACTTGCAAATTGAGGGTGATCGATGAAATTAAAAAGCATATTGGTTGTGTTAGTGGCTGCCATCCTCATGGTCAATGTTTCATGCTACTGGCCCGCTCAGAGTGTTTACGATTTGGAAGAAGCTCTGGAAAAGGCGGACACGGATATCGGACGCGGAAATTATGATCTTGCAGAAAAGCAATGCTATAAAGCAAAAGCAATCGCGGAACGGATGGATTTTACGGATGGATTGGTAATGGCGCAAATGTGTCTCGCTAATGTGCACAGACTGGGCAGGCTTGATCAGGTTAAAGGTGAGAAAATTCTAAATGACGCATTGAAATATTGTTTCGAAAACGCTGATTGTTCATCGGAACCACTTGCAACTATATTTGACGGTTTACATTTTGTATATCTCTACAAAATGGAAGATAAACAAAGGAGACAAACCCTTATCAATACGCTTTTCAACAACAAACACCGACTATCCGGTGACAGGGACTTTCGCGTCCTACTTAAGGATTATGCTGATACCGCAAGAGAAGCCGGATACCAACGTGAGGCTGCTGAAATTGAGGCACGCCTTGAAAAGCATGTTGAAAACTAGAGAAGTCTTGTGAAACATTTCGCGGTATTTGGAATTATCGTACTCTAATATATTGATCGGTTAGGAATGTAATAGTGGGCGTATTGAATTGTTATCGATACCTTTTTTATCGTATTTACACGTGGAATTCGAGAGTTTGGGGTAGTGAGGATTTTCCACAATATAATGCGTTATTGGGAGTTTCATTCCTTGCCTTCACGAATCTGATTACTATTCTGGTTGTTTTTGAGTTGATAACAGGCTTGAGATTGGACATGCCGAACCGACTTGGAGACTTCGGATATGTATTTGTCGGTGCGCTAATTCTTCTTTTTGGTTGGTTTCTTTTTGTAAAAGATAAGAGATATAAGCGATTCGGCAAGAAGTTTGGCGAAGAATCGAAAGCCTCTAGAAAGAGTCGGTTCGTCTGGTGTCTGCTTTATGTCATTTTATCGATCGCCTCGCTCTTTATTTTCATCGCGATACTTGATCCCGCATCAAGATGAATTATCCCATTTGATATGAATGAGATTGTTTACATTTGTGCGCTTTTTTGTTTGGGTTGGACGTTTGTATTTGGGCTCATTTTCATCGCAGTCGGTTTTCTCATGATTGTATTACCAAAGTCACTACTTGATAGATTGCCCATTGTCGAGGAAAAACCAACATGGTATTGCTTGTTTGCAATCTTACGGGGCGTTGTTTCTCTAGCGGTCTCGACTTGGTTGTTTTGGATATTGCGAACGGATTCGTTAGCCCCTGTTTTAGTAGTTGTATTGTTGATTCTGTTTTCGCTCGTTGCGTGGTTCGTGGCTCAACTCGTTGAGAAGTACAGCGATACTGTTTCTCAGGCTTAAGGTGCGATTCTGATAATCAAACCGAACATCCAACGGAGCAGAGTGGTTCCCAAATGTCAGCATGCTATATGGTCACCCGCTACACTATGATTAGTCATGGAAGGAACAGAATTAAGTGTCGTTCCGCTGTACGAATAGTTCTGCCGCCCCTTCAGGGCTTCATTTTCATTCTTGACTTAACCCCGCATTCCGCTTGCGCTGCATACGGGGCTAAACTCTTATCGTCATCTTCGATGACTGGCGAACCGGGTCAAAAACAAGATTGGTATTCCGGAATAGCCACGTACTTTAGTACGTGGTCAGTTTCCGATGAATAATATAGGGCGTTTTTAACGTCCTTACTCTTTATGGCTTAAGCCAGTCGTAAAAAGCATCTACGGGCCTGCCGAATAGGTAAGGACGTTGAAACGCCCTATTCTGTTTCTCCCGACCAAACCACGCCGTGAACGACGTGTCTATACAAAAAGAACCGCCATTTTCGGACAAACTCAGGCAAACGACTTGTCAATTCAAACGGTGGCAAACTTCTACTTTCGGACGCCCTGATAGTTCTGCCGCCCTTTCAGGGCTCTTTTCGTCCTTAACTTAACCCCGCATTCCGCTGCGCTCCATACGGGGCTAAACTCTATCGCCATCTTCGATGACTGGCGACAGCCCGCGAATAGACGCGAATCGACGCGAATGGAGGAAACGCGCGCGTCGGCAAGTATGTAGAAGTCAGGAGTCAGGAGACAGGAGAAAGGAGAAAGGAGAAAGGAGACAGGAGTCAGAAGACAGAATAAAGGAGAAAGGAGAAAGGAGACTGGAATCAGAAGACAGAAGACAAGCAGTAGTCAGAACCCCGCGCGTCAGCAAGGGGGTAAAACGGGACGAGGCCAAACGGCGAATCACGAATCGCGAATTGCGTCCAGACGACCTATTGTCCCGATCTCCTATTAATGAGTGTGGCCTCCACGACGATGATCTGAAATGATTTCGATGATCCGGGATCACTGATGTAAAGCCGCTCCCTCATGGTCGGGCTACCGACGCAAAGCACCACTCCTCGCGGATAACGAAATGGGAGATTCGAGAACGTAATAGTGGGTAGCCTGATTTACGAGTTTTCAGCAACCTTGGTCTTCAGATTGTTTGACATCAAATCGATAAATCTCTTGAAGTGATACTCGGCATCGTGCGGGCCCGGGGCGGCTTCCGGATGGTATTGGACGCTGAAAACCGGAAGCGTTTTGTGCCGGATCCCTGCCACGGTTTTATCGTTTAAATTGATATGAGTTACTTCGACATTTTCGGGAAGCGACTCTTTATCGATCGCAAAGCCGTGGTTGTGGGCGGTGATCTCGACCTTTCCAGTTGATAAATCTTTAATCGGCTGATTTCCGCCGCGGTGTCCGAATTTCAGCTTATACGTTTCGGCGCCAAATGATTGTCCCAGGATCTGATGGCCCAGGCAAATCCCAAAAATTGGCAGTTCATTCTCCGCAATTTTCTTAATTTCCTCAATAACTTTAGTCATCGATGCAGGATCACCCGGCCCGTTTGAAAGGAAAACTCCGTCAGGATTTAGCTTCAAAACATCTTCGGCGAGGGTTTCCGCGGGTACGACCGTTATCCGGCAGCCTTCCTTTGCGAAGTTTCTCAGAGAATTTGTTTTAACGCCGAAATCGTAGCAAACGACATGGAAGCGTTCATCTCCAACGGCCGGGTATTCAAAGACCGTTTCAGAGGTTACCGAGCTTGCAAGCTCGCGGTTTTTCATTTCGGGTGACGCAAGAACCTTTTCAAGCAGACTTTTGGCGTCCAGATCCGTGCTGGAGATCGCTGCCCGCATGGCTCCTTTATCGCGGATATGGCGGACCAGGGCGCGCGTATCGATATGTTCGATGCCGACGCTCTTATGGCGCTTAAGATATGCATCGAGCGTCCCGGAAGCACGCCAATTTGAGCTGATCGAGCTTGCTT
>JABDJV010000058.1 GCA_013003295.1 Pyrinomonadaceae bacterium
GATCCAAACCAATTTCGCCGTCCAATAACTCGAGTGAAACCGGCAACCCGTGCGGTTGTGTATCTCGGTTTCATTTAATTCGTCTCGAAGTTCACGGACATATTTCGCCGGACGAGTTTCTGCCCAGGCAAAAACTTTCGTCGTCGGGTTTCCTTTTTTATCAATTCCGAGGATGCTGTGCCAGAATGACGAAGTCGCTGAATAGTCTATGTTCTCTATGACTTCCGGACATTGGGCCAAAACGTCGTCAACCGCTTGAACAACCTGTGAGAAAGCTTCATCAGCATCGATCTCAAAACCCCCGTCCCGGGTCGCGGTCAACTGACGTTTGTTTTTTACCATCGTTTGAGGAACTACATTCGCATCACGATCATAGAGTCCGGCGCGAACGCTGGAGGTTCCGATGTCTAAAGCTAAAAATATGGGTGGTATCAAGAAATTTTTCTTCTTATTTGGATTATATTTACACCGATTCTAGTCTAAATTTTTTAGTATTAAAAGATTGTTTGCAAAGTTTCTGCGCGAAAGCAATTCGTTTTGGTTAAACAGCCAAGAAAGGCAAAAGTTTCGGAAAATGGCGGTCATTAAGGCAGGAGTTTTACAAGTTATGAAAAAGTGTCAGAGTTGTAGCTATGAAAATTCGGATCTGATGAATTTTTGTCTTGAGTGTGGATCAGCTCTTGCTGATGTATCAAAAATGGTAGTTCCGATCGAAGGTGCAGACACAGAGGTTCTTAAACCCTCGGACTTAAAGACCGATTCATTTGAAAAGGAGACGGTCGTAAACAACGATCGATTCGGATTTAAGCAAAGCACGCCAGCTTACGTTCATGGTGAAAAGCCGGGCAGCAACGTCATGATCTATGTCGCCATTGCGGGGGTCTTATTGCTGCTTGGTTTTGGCGTAGTCGCTGCAGCAGCGGGAATTATTTATGCTACCTGGAGCCCAAACGAACCAAGGCCCTTGGCGGCAAAACCAAAACCCACTCCAAATACAAATGGTGATCAGGTTCCGACACCATTGCCGGACGAAGATCTGCCGCCTCTGCCGGAAAATCCAAAAACAAAGCCTAGGGTTAATAATGATGTGATCACATTCCCTACGCCGAGCTCTCCGACACAAAGGGGTACTTTTCGGATCAAATCCGGCAGCGGATGGCAGCTGTCCAATATCAAAACGGTGCCAAATCAGGATTTTCGCGTTTTGGTTAAAGGTAGAGTAAAGCTTGCGGGAATCGGAAAATATGTTTCCGCAAAGGGTATGAAGGGATATGAAGACCGTAGAGTATATAAAAAATTCCCGACCGGAGCTTTGCTGATGAGGACACATTATCCCGATGGAAGACATTCCGCTATTCAGCCTGTGGCCCTGGGACAATACTGGAAAAACGAACCAAATGAGACTGGAAAAATAGAGTTTCTAATCAACGACAATTCGCCCGAAGGCAATACGGTGAAAATGACCGTAATTGTTACAAAGGTGGATCTTAAGCAAAATTAGTTTTTGGTGTTTCTACATCTTTGGCGGGCTTATCCCGAGGGTCTTTTTCATCCACCAACGCATTCCTACAAGAAGAAAACGCCAGTCTTTGAAAAATTCAGGGGGTTTACCTTCAAAATAGTGTCCTACAAATTGTAAGACCCATCCCAAAACAAAAAGCAGCAGGGGAATCCTCCAAAATCCGCTAACAAAAAAACAGGTCGGAATCAGCAAAATTGAAATGGCAATCATTGGGATCCCGATTTGATGCGTCAGTTGGTTTACAGGGTTTTGGTGTGCCTCTGCGTATTCTTCGATCCATTCGTCCCAACTCCTTCCACCCATCATATTTTTTGTCTCTCCCAGTCTATTTGGCTAAAGTTTACAACAGATCTCACGTTCGCTGAAAACTTTTTACAATTATTCCGTCATCGAGGCTCTCCGTATCCGAAAGTTCGAAGCCTTCCAAAAATCCTTCTGGCATAAAAGCATCCGCGTCTTCAACCGTTTCAGGAATCTCGGTGACGATCCATTTGCTAATTTCTGTTGAGAAACTCTTATAAGTCTGGACCCCGCCGATTATAAACACATCACCTTTTAGATATCGGGCGAGCAAAAGAACGGCTTCCTTGCTTCGAATTAAGAAGGCTTTTTGCTGGTTTTCGATCTCGCGGCTCCTGCTCAGGACGATATTCAGCCTTTTCGGAAGTGGTTTTCTGATCGACGCCCAAGTATTAAATCCCATCACCACAGCGTTATTTAACGTCGTCCGTTTAAAGAACTTTAGGTCGGCAGAATAGTGCCAGGGCAATTTTCCATCTTTGCCTATGGCGTAGTTTTCCGCGCGCGCTACAATTCCTATTATTGCCATATAATTTCTAGCTATCCAAAGAACTTCACACCCGTGTGAGAGCCGTCGCAAAAAGGCTTATTTCGGGAAGCTCCACAACGGCAAAGTGCCGTAGTTTTTCCCGGACAGGGCCTTACGTTGCCGTCGCGATCTTCGATCTCTACGTCACCCGAGATTATAAAAGGTCCGTTTTTTGTTGCTTTGACCCTGATCCTATTAGAGTCTTCGGGTTCCGGCGTTTCGGGATTTTCAACCCGATATGAAAGGGCACCGGAGGGGCATCGATCAATCGCTTCGCGAATCTCCTCGGGTGTCGCTTTTTCGATCTGAACCCATGGATTGTCTTTCGGCTTAAAGACGTGGGGTAAGCCTTTCACGCATTCGGCAGAATGTATGCAGATGTCTGGTTTCCAGATCACTGTGATCTCATCACTCGAATATTCGTGCACTTTTTCATCAGCCATAGTGTTTCCTTCGCTAAGTATTTCGGGCCTTATATCTCATATTCATATAAGTATCGCCCCGTTTCAATTCGTCGAGCATTTGTTTGAGACGTTTCTGCCTTGTCTCGTCACGTTTTGCCCGTGTGATCCAGCCAACATAATCATTTCGCTGATAAGGCGGACGAGCTTCGTAAGCATCAAAGAGTTTATTCTTTTCAAGCGCCTCCAAAACAAAATCCGGCATTGGGTTGATCGGTCGTTTAAGCCGGGCTTTCCTTTTTGTCATGTCTGACAGTTACCTTATTCGCAGTTTTTCACCCTTGTAAACAGAAATCTCAGACCCCTTTGCGAGCAGCATCGAATCGGGTTCTGACCTGCTTAGAAAATCAAAACGTTTTCCATATGTATTTGCAAAATCAACCTCGATTTCCGCATAGTCTATTTCAATAAGTTCCCATTTTGGGTGTTCAACCTTATATTCATCGGTCCGGTTTGGTCCGCGCTTTGTATATCCCCAATAATGCTCGATTATAAATTCGGCATGGGATCCTTCATCCGGAACCCCCAGATTTTCTCCCCCTTCTACGTGAATTCGGTTTTCACACGACCTATCTGACCATTTGTAAGTAAGTTGATTTCCATCTTCTTCGTGCGACATCTCCCAGGTTTCATATGGCTCACCGTACATGGTTCTTGCAACAAAGGTTATGGCCGCCTTGGGCACGATCTCCTTTACAAAAACGACGCCTCTCCGGACCTCGTCTTTTGTCTCGCGAGCCACATAAAACCTTAAGTTGACCTCCTCAAAATCGGTGTGAAATGGGACCGATAGCCCCAAAACTTTAGTGTCCAGGAATTTGAATGCAACAAGACTCGCATAGCACTTGCCATTGTAAAAATCGATGCTCGTCCCATTCGGCACAAATTCCTGCAGCAGTATCGGTTTGACCTCATAATTCAGCATTACAAGGTCTTCCCATCTTGCTGTTAGAAATTTGTTCATAAATCTTCCAGCCACAGAGTAAACCGAGATCTGGAGAAGGCTATTTAGAAGGATTTCCGAATCCGAATCAGACCGGGATCACACTCAAATAGACCCGTCGGATTATGTCCACGTCCTCTGTGGCTAAATTATCTTAAACCGCTACCGGTGCGGCGATCTTTTTATGCGCCTTATAACCTTCCAATTCAAAATTCTCATACGAAAGCGCTATCAAACCATCCAGTCCTTTTTTGTTTTCCGCACCTTTCATACTGAGCCTTGGCAATTCAAGCGGCTCTCGCTGCAAAAGCGTTTTCACCTGATCCAAATGATTTGTGTATATGTGCAGATCTCCGAAAGTATGTATGAATTCACCAACTTCCAGATCACACACATGGGCAACCATATGGGTCAGGAGAGCGTAAGAGGAAATGTTAAACGGCACGCCGAGAAAGGCGTCTGCGCTTCGCTGGTAGAGTTGGCAGTGCAGCGTTTTTTCGTTTTCGATCTTAAATTGAAACAGCGTATGGCAAGGCGGGAGATCAACCTGTCCCGCGGCCCGCGGATCCCAGCCCGAGATTATCAGTCGCCGTGAATTCGGATTCGTCTCGATCTGCCCGATCAAATCCTCGATCTGATCAAAGCCATTCATCTCAGGGTAATTTCCGCCAAAACTTCGCCACAAATATCCGTAAACCGGTCCAAGATCGCCTTCCTTTCTTCCAAATCTTGAGGTGTGTTCTTCGTCGGCCCATTCCTTCCAAATATCAACGCCCCGTGCGCGCAAATTTTTCTCATCTGTGTCGCCGGAAAGAAACCAAAACAGCTCTTCGGCAACCCACCTGAACGGAACCCGTTTTGTCGTCACGATCGGAAATCCCGCCTTTAAATCAAAGCGTGTTTGGTATCCAAAGGTTGCGATCGTACCGACTCCGGTACGGTCTTCGTGGCGGCTTCCATTATCTAGAATATGCTGTAAAAGTTCTTGATATTGCTTCATTTCCGAATATAATTGGTTGTGGATTTTGCATCTTAAAGTTACCATATTTCCTTGACTTTTATCTAACCCAAGAAATCTATGGCTGGAAAATTAGAAGTGAGTTTTAATTCGCCGCAATGCGGCTGGATGTCGATCGGATTTGAAGATGGTTCCAACGAGTTTCATACGACAACCGCTCACGCGCCGTATTCAAATGCGCTCTCTGAATTGCTAAATACCCTGACGTCTCTGCTTGATGACTCAAAGGCGGATTATTCACATACGCTTAAATGGAATCGCGATCCGGAAGCTTTTGATTTTATCTTCAGCCGCGCGGGAAATGATACCTCGATAGAAATTCTCGAATACCCGACCGAGAAACGCGATCCCGAAAAAATGGAAACGGTATATCAATTTACCGGGGATGCAAGGCAAATTGTAGAGGCCTTTCATGAGACCTTTCAGCAGCTTTATGACGAGCGCAACGTCGACGAATTTGAGGACAATTGGCATCAAAAGTTTCCGTTAGCGGAATTTGAGAAACTAAGTTCGAGATTGAAATAGCCACAAACAGACACGAATAGACACGAAAGCGAGCAAAATTTTTGTGTACTTTCGTGTTTGTTTGTGGCTAACCAAATGAAAGAAACTCTCCTAAATCTTCTAGCCTGCCCTGACTGTAGAGGCGAAATCCGTTTGGCTCAAACGAGCGATACTCAGGAAACAGAGATAATCGAAGGTCTTTTGAGCTGTGCGAAGTGCGAAAACGAATACAAAATAGAACGCGGCGTTCCCTGCTTTGCCGAGCTCGAAAAGATCGAAGAGGATAAGGTCGAAACAGCGGAGAATTTTGGTTGGCAATGGAATAAATTCACCCAGGAAGATAAAAAGTACGAAGAGCAATACCTTGGATGGCTACAACCTGTAAGACCCGAGTTTTTTAGTGACAAAATAGTCCTTGAAGGTGGCTGCGGAAAGGGACGGCACACTCTATTGGCCCATAAATGGGGGGCAAAAGAGATCGTCGGGATCGATCTGAGTTCTGCCGTTGAATCAGCGTTTGAAGCTACCAAACACCTGCCAAATGCACATATTATCCAGGCAGATATTTTCAGTCTTCCGTTAAAACGGGAATTCGATTACGCCTTTAGCATCGGCGTATTGCATCATACACCGGATCCGAAACGCGCGTTTCAATCTCTGGCATCAAAGGTGAAAAAAGACGGGCATATTTCGGCCTGGATCTACGGTAAGGAAAACAATGGGTGGATAACCAGTTTTGTAGATCCAGTTCGTACCGGATTCACATCAAAGATCAGCCAGCCAGCTCTTTATCAACTCTCAAAAATACCTACCTTTGGCGTTTTTCTTGCCTCAAAATTGATCTACCGACCGATAAACAAAGCTTCAAAACCGATCGCGAGCAAACTTTTTTACAACAACTACTTAAATCACCTCGGCACATTCGGCTGGCGCGAGCAGCACAATATCGTTTTTGACCACTTAGTTGCACCGACTGCGTTTTATATTAGTAAAGAGGAGTTTGAGACCTGGTGGGAAGAGATTGGCGCGAGCGATGTTAAGATCACCTGGCATAATCAGAATAGTTGGTGTGGATTTGGAAAGACTAGTAAATAGAGAATCGTTAATGGTAAATAGTTGCGGAGTTAAGAGGTATCATCATGCGAACTCACGAGAATTTGGATGTTTGGAAGAAATCAGTTGAGTTTGTCGTAACAGTTTACAAAGTTACCGATTCCTTCCCGTCGGAAGAAAAATTTGGATTAACTTCGCAGATTCGACGTGCATCGGTCTCAATTCCCGCTAATATTGCGGAGGGTGCAGCAAGGTCCTCGGAAAAAGAATTTCTACATTTTCTTTCGATTTCTCAAGGGTCAGCAAGTGAGGTCGAAACTGTTTTGTTGATAGGCTTGCGACTAAATTTCCTGGATGAAGAAACCTATTTTGATTTGAGAAATGATTTAAACGAAATCGGTAGAATGCTAAGCGGCCTTCGAAAACATTTGTTGATAAAAAATAATCCGAGATGACTGAGAAGCACCAAAAATCTATTCACGATTCACCATTACCTATTCACCAGAATAAGGAAATGCAGGAACACACATACGCGATCATGAATCGCGTCGAAGATTCGCATTGGTGGTTTGTCGGCCGGCGGGCAATTCTTGAATCTTTTATGGAGAGGATAACTAATGATTTAAGACTCAAGATTCAAGATTCAAAAAGCAAGGCTAAAATCCTGGATGTCGGGTGTGGAACGGGTGCAAATCTAGAGATGCTGGCAAGCTTTGGCGAGGCTGAAGGAGTTGATGTTTCCGACGAAGCGCTAGAATTTTGCCGCGGAAAAGGACTCAACGTCCACAAAGGATTAGCGGAAGAACTCCCGTTTGAGGATGAAAGCTTTGATATCGCCACCGCGCTAGATGTAATTGAACATTTGGACGACGATGTTGCCGGACTCAAGGAAATGCACCGCGTATTGAAAAAGGGCGGAAAAACGCTCGTTTTCGTTCCAGCCTTTATGTGGCTTTGGGGTGTACAGGACGATATTTCAAATCACCGGATCCGTTATACGAAGAAACAGATAGTCGGGCGGCTCGAAAAAGCGGGATTTCAGGTAGAGCGGGCAACATACGCAAATATCACGTTTTTTGCACCTATCCTGGCCGGCCGGACCCTGATGAAACTGACCGGGATAAAGCCTGAATCCGAAAACAACTTAAATATATCGGCGTTGAATGGTGTCTTTGGAAAGGTCTTCGCCGGCGAAAGACATTGGTTAAAGCGTGCAAATCTTCCGATCGGTGTTTCGATCGTTGCGGTAGCTAGTAAGTAGCGTCGCTGAACAACAGGCAGAAACACGTGCGCTACTGTGCAGGTGGCCTGATAAGCTGTCGCCGTCTACGACGGCTCCAAAGGATTTATTGGATTCTTCCCACACCAGAGCGGTGTGGGCTAAATGCTGAGCGCTCATTACATGAGCGGCCAGACCGCAGTCGTGTTTTGTATGGAGATCGCGATTTCCTAATTCCGCAGTCCGCGTACGCGGATGGAAAGCATGTAGCCCATAGCGTGAGCTATGGGTGTGGTCAAATATGTGCCGAGCCCGTATAACGGGTGACAGACTGTCGCTGTCTACGACAGCTCGGGAGGATTTATTGGATTCTTCCCACACCGGAGCGGTGTGGGTTAAATGCTGAGCGCTCATTACATGAGCTGCCTAACCGGCCAGCCCCGGTTTCGGCCTGAATGATGCAATTTCCTAATTCCGCAGTCCGCGTAGGCGGATGGATAGCATCTAGCTCATAGCGTTAGCTATGGGTGTGGTCAAATATGTACCGAGCCCGTGTAACGGGTGACAGGCTGTCGCCGTCTACGACAGCTCAGACGATTTATCGAATGCGTCCCACACCGGAGCGGTGTGGGCTAAATGCTGAGCGCTAATTACATGAGCTGCCAATCCCCAGTCGTGATTTGTGCGGATGTCGCAATTTCCTAATTCCGCAGTCCGCGTACGCGGATGGATAGCATGTAGCCCATAGCGTGAGCTATGGGTATGGTTCAAAAAATGTACCGAGCCCGTGTAACGGGTGATAGGCTGTCGCCGTCTACGACAGCTCAGAACGATTTTTTTGGTTTTCCCATAGCGTGTGCTATGGGTGTGGTCAAATATGTACCGAGCCCGTGTAACGGGTGACAGGCTGTCGCCGTCTACGACAGCTCCGGGTGATTTATCGCATTCTTTTCCCACACCGGAGCGGTGTGGGCTAAATGCTGAGCGCTCATTACATGAGCTGCTTAACCGGCCCGGTGTGTTTCTGCTTATATGTTCGGCAAGCGTCGCGCAAGCTTCAAGCGAATCTACGAACTTTTTAGTTTAAATCTACTTTTGCTATAAGTTACGATACAGATCAGAATACTTCTGATCTAAAAAGACTTTGCCCTATTTAAAGAGTAAATGACCACACTTCAAACACAAATTGTTAACGAGAATGCAAAAGAGGCGCCGGACCTTTCGCTTTTTCTTCCTGTGCTCAATGAAGAGGAGAATTTGCGTCCGATGCATACCAAGGTTGCGGGCGCGTTGGATTCTCTCGGCAAAACCGCGGAGGTAATTTACGTAGATGATGGATCAACCGATGGATCGCTGAAGATATTGAAGACGCTAGCCGCCAAAGATAAACGAATTCGGATCATTTCTTTGAGGCGGAATTATGGACAGACGGCAGCAATGTCTGCCGGAATCGATGCGTCGAAAGGAAGAATCCTGATCCCGATGGACGCGGACCTCCAAAACGACCCGGCAGACATCGAACGGCTGCTTGAAAAACTGGATGACGGCTATGATGTTGTTTCGGGTTGGCGAAAGGACAGACAGGACAAGTTCATAACCCGCAGAGTGCCATCAGTAATTGCCAATCGGATCATTTCCTGGATCGGCGGGGTTCCCTTACACGATTATGGATGCTCACTAAAAGCCTATCGACGCGATATCTTACAAGATGTAAGGCTTTATGGTGAAATGCATCGGTTTATCCCTATATATGCGAGTTGGGCCGGAGCCAAAGTGGCAGAGATCCCGGTCGAACATCATCCGCGAACGATGGGAGAATCAAATTATGGGTTGTCGCGAACGATAAAAGTGGTTTTCGACCTGATCACGATAAAATTCCTTGCTTCTTATCAAACAAAACCTCTTTACGTATTCGGAACTTTTGGAATGATCGCCTTCTTTGCGTCCCTGGTGGCCGGCATTTGGGCGTTTAGTTTGAAGCTAACGGGAGCAGCAGATTTTGTCGAAACGCCGCTTCCGATATTAACCGTCGTGATGCTTGCCATCAGCGTTCAGTTTTTTCTGATGGGATTGCTTGCCGAGCTCCTCGTTCGGACCTACCACGAATCTCAAGACAAGACAATCTACTCTGTGCGTGAGAAAATCGGTTTTGATGAAAACGATAAGAAAGAGGCATAGCTCAAAGATCTCCCGCTCGATTCTCTATTTTTAAAGATGTGCGGAATAACCGGCTGGGCAAAATCTGATCCTGAATCGCTGCCGCTTGCAGGCGATGAGGAAATCTTAAGATCGATGTGTAATTCGATGGTGCACCGCGGTCCGGATTCCGAAGGCATCTGGCTCGGAGCGGGATCGGCGCTTGGAATGCGCAGGCTTTCGATTATCGATCTGAAAACAGGAGACCAACCCGTTTGGAACGAAGAAAGATCCGTTGTTGTCGTAATGAACGGAGAGATCTACAATTTCAAGACAATCCGCGCAAAGCTTGAGGAAAAGGGCCATACATTCAAAACAGAAGGCGATACGGAGGTTGTTCCGCATCTATACGATGAATATGGTGAAGAATTCGTCGAGCATTTGAACGGGATGTTTGCGATCGCGCTTTGGGATCTGCGCCAACGGAAACTGATCATTGCCCGGGATCGGTTTGGAGAAAAACCGCTGTACTACGGCGTTTTTGGAAATGATCTGTATTTTGCCTCTGAGTTGAAAGTTTTATTAACCCATTCGAAGATCGATCCCGAGATCGATCTAAAGGCACTTCAGCAATACTTATCGTATGACTATGTACCTGCTCCGCGCTCTATCTATAAGGAAATAAATAAGTTACCGGCCGCTCATACGCTTGTTTGGCAAAGCGGAAAGATCAGCACGCGTAGATACTGGGATTTGAGTTTTGATAAGGGTCCGGAGAAGATTCCGATTGCGGAAGCCTCTAGTGTGCTAAGGCAGAAACTCTCTGATTCGGTAAAAATTCGTCTTGTCTCAGATGTTCCGCTTGGCGTTTTGCTTTCGGGCGGAATTGATTCCTCAACAATTGCTGCGTTTGCACAACACCACTC
>JABDJV010000060.1 GCA_013003295.1 Pyrinomonadaceae bacterium
TCCGTGGCCTGGGTGCCCAAAGCCTGATTTTGCCCTGTTGGATGAGGCGGATTCATGACAACCGTCTCAGGCGGGTCGTTGTCGGACGCACTCGCGTTGCTTAAAACCGAGCCGTCATCAAGACAAAAGTTAAGCGTATTATCTTCGTAGGTCCTCTGACATTGCGGACAAATTTTCATTGTTAGATTTTTCCCAACTCCTACAAAAATCCCGTTAAAACATTGAGTTATTAGCAGGTTAAGTTAGACACGAGAGACAAGCCAAAAACGCCGCTTCTTGAATTTTAGTTGAATTTACGTCAGAAGAAAAGTAAACGCCACAAAAACCCTTTAGGAAATCCCGGTACCGCACCGACCGCAAAATTTAACGTTTGACGGATACGAGGATCCGCATCTCACGCAATAGCTTTTATCGGGAGTATTGCCGGCAGGGCTCGCTGCGGTCGATTCGCCGCGCGCGGAAGACAGATTGGCGCTGGCGGTTCGATTGGTATTAAGTCCGCAACGCCCGCAAAACTTGGAATCGTTTGACAGAGGTGCTGAACATCGCGGACACATTTCCCCGGCAGCGGCCCCGAGCTCGCCTTTGCTTACCAGTGAAAACGAACGATTCCCGCAGCGTCCGCAAAACTGAACGCCTTCCGCAAATTTCGATCCGCATTGATTACACGCGACGATTCCCGGCATCAGCGAACTTGCCACACCGCTGCTGCTGGCCCCCTGCGACGGAGAGGGTTGGCTTGCCGTACCGCGATCCGGTTTCAATTGCGCCTGGATGACCTGCTCCTCACCGCCTTCCCGAATCTCGATCACGCGCTCATCGTCCCTCTCGCCTTTTCGCGAGACCCGCAAAATATGCTGGCCGGCAGGAACCGTGGTTAAGATAAGCCTTCCTGACCGCCCGATGCTTCCTTTTCTTTCGTCGTCGACATATACCTCGGCACCATCAGGCGCGAGGACGGTCAATTTTGACGTTCCCACCTTTTTTTGCTCGCCGACGTCTTCTGCCGCGGCTTCCAGGTTTTCTATCCACTCGGCAACAGTTGCGACACGGTTCTGTGGTTCACGTTCGAGCGCGCTCATAATTACGCCAACGACATCTCCGGGAATATCATCACGGAGATCTGAAAGCGAAGGGGGGTCGTGGACGACCTTTTGCATCACAAGTTCAAGCATATCGCCGGTAAAAGGAGTCCGGCCGCCGAGCATCAGGTAGGCTATAGTGCCCAAGGCATAGAGATCCGCGCGGGTGTCAACTCCCAGCTCGGGCTGCATCTGTTCAGGCGACATATATTCCGGTGTGCCGATGATTCCGCGCGAAGAAGGAGTCGCATTTGAGCTGATGTCCGTCACTGTTTGACTGACGATCTTTGCCAGGCCAAAATCACCGACCTTAACAAACCCATCCTTATTATTCTTCTTCTGCATAATAAAGATATTTGCGGGTTTTAGATCACGATGGAGAATTCCCTCCTCGTGTGCCGCATCAACACCATCGGCGATCTGCCGAAGAATCTTGGTTGCGCGTTTTATTGGGAGAGTTCCTTCACGCCTGAGAAGTCGGTGCAGGGTTTCGCCTTCGACATATTCCATCACAAGATAAAAAACGCCGTCCTCGCTTTCGCCAAAGTCTGTAACATCAACGATATGCGGGTGTCTGATCGACGCGGCGGACATAGCTTCCCGTTCGAATCGAGCGATCGCTTCACCTTCCGCCAGATCGTCGCTGTTTAGAATATCCTGACGCACCGTTTTCACGGCCACTTCACGCGTACCCAGATTTTGATCTTTGGCAAGGTAGACCTGACCCATCGCACCGCGTCCAAGCCGCCGCGTTAGAAAATATCTTCCGGCGAGAAGTTGTCCTCCGGGGAGCGCATGTCGGGCCTTGACCTGGTCTTGCGGACACACGTCAACATCGTCGCTGTAACAAATCCCGCATTTTGCGCATTCCTTCATCTGCCTTTATTTTCTCTATTTAGAGTTTCATTACCAAATTAAGAACGTAGAAACCCGGTCATTTTGCAAAGCGACTTTTCAGGAGCGCGGACATCCTTGTCCGCATCATCGCTTGCGATGAAAAACGTATTGGACATTCCGAGATCGATTAACATTTCCGCCCATGATAATGCGCGGGCGGACAGGGATGTCCGCGCTCCAACTTAGAAACCCAAACTGATCACATAGATAATACTGAGACAAATTCCGCCGTAGATTCCGGCAATAATGTCGTCTGCGCAGACTCCGATCCCGTTTGGCAGTTTTTCGACCGCCTTGATCGGATACGGCTTCCAAATATCAAACACCCGGAATAGCAAGAATCCGGCAACAACCAACCATCGGGAAATACCGAATGGTACAAACGCAAATACGATCAGCTGCCCCATTATTTCGTCTACAACGATTATTTGAGGATCTTTATGTTCCAAGAGTGCCGCCGTTTTCTTGGAGGCCCAGATTCCAAACAAACAAAAAGCAACCAGTAACACCGCCGTCGCAGTATATATCAGGGCTGAGTATTGTTGATGTGACCAACCCTGATCAAGGAAAAAGAGCCTTGCGCCGTCTGCCAGGTATCTGTATGCCAAATAGATTCCTATCGCCAGAATTGAGCCCCAAGTGCCGGGCGCAAGCGGAAGATATCCTACTCCTGAAGTAGATACAGCCAGCGCGATGAGATCCGACAGATTTCGTTTTTGTTTCATTCGAGTGTTTGAAATTATGAAGCGCTTCCCGGTTAAGGATACTATGATTATGCGGCGTCGCTCAATTTCATCTGAGCATTCTTTAGTTATTTGGCAAAAACCGTGCGATATCCAGTCTTTATTATGAGGAGATCAACTACCAATGCCTTCAACTATCACAGGAGTTTTTCCGCGTCGCGTCATAACAATAAATGATTTTCAAGGCAGCCCGCCGGCTAACCCGAAACCGGGAATGAAAGCCGAAGCTCATCCGGGGATCAATAACGCCGGAGCGGCATCGGAATCCTTTATAGACGGCGGAGAGACCCTATTCCGCCTCAGGGATTCATTTACAGTCGACGTGGTTTGGGATACTGCGGCGAGCTGGGTCCTTCCATCGGTTCACAATGATTCCGCCTCGGAGCAAGCGCGCCTGTTCAATCACGAGCAGGGCCACTACGACATAGCGGCATTGATCGCCCGTGACTTCTTTATCGAGATGATGGCGCTTAAAGGAGCCCGTATGTCTTCGGCCAGCGAAGTAACCGACGCCGTGAGGGACCTTTTTGCCAGATATCCTGGCAATGCCCAGGCACTCCAAGGCCTCTATGATGATCCTTTACAAACCAACCACGGACGGACCCAAACAAAACAGGATGATTGGGACGGATTTTTTCATACAGCGTATACGGAAGAACGCGTTCCTCAAGTTCTTGCCCCCGATGGTAAAGCTTATAAAAAGCCAATCTATGAGGTTCTGGCCGACAACGGAATTACGTTTCCGTAAGTCTCGCTGCGATCGAATTGTGAGGAGTGATCATGACGAGGCCCGATGAAAAAAAATAGACGGGGAAAATTCCCTCATCTATTTTGAGTTTTAACAAATTTTACTTGGAGGTCAGGTGACGATCTCACCGACCAGGTCATAGTTATGCGCTTCGGTTATCCTCACATTTACGATCTTACCGGAAATTGGCAGAAAATCCTCGGGCGCGTCATTAATTAATATGTGCCCATCGATCTCCTGCGCTTGTCCTTGTAAACGTCCTTGCCAAAGAAGATCAGATTCTTCCGAAACGCCTTCAAACATTACTTTATATGTATTGCCCACTTTCTCTTCGTTTATTTGTTTCGAGATCTTCGCCTGTTCTTTCATCAGCATTTTTCGCCGCTCTTCGGCGACTCCGGGATCGACCTTTCCGGGGAGATCATAAGCCGGCGTTCCCTCTTCATCTGAATAAGTAAACACTCCGACATTGTCGAATTTACAGTTTCGAATAAAAAGAATTAACTCCTCAAAATCATCGTCGGTCTCCCCGGGATAGCCGACGATAAAGGTAGTACGAATCGTAATTCCGGGAACTGCATCGCGGACACGTTTTATCAAACGCTCCAGGCTTTCACGCGTCCCTCCCCGTTTCATTGCCTTGAGCATATTGCGCGAGGCGTGCTGGAGCGGCATGTCGAGATATTTTACGGCCTTATCATTGGTCGCGATCGCGTCGAGAAAGCCTTTGGAAATATGGGTCGGAAATGCATACATCACCCGAACCCACTCGATTCTCTCGATCTTGCAGAGCTCGTCGAGCAAAATCGCCAATCCATCAATATCACCAAGGTCTTCACCATACCGGGAGGAAT
>JABDJV010000063.1 GCA_013003295.1 Pyrinomonadaceae bacterium
GTGGTCAACTGTTTCATAAAATCGAGCATATAAATGTGAATGATGCCCGCAGCGACAAGTCTTTCGCTAAGCTTTGCCGGATCGGCCCGCAAGGCTTCTTCCTCGTCGGCGGAAATATGGCCGGCAAGTATCTGCGTGTAGAGAGTCGTTGTATCCTCCCATAGGTCGAATCCCGGGTCATCTTTTATTACCTTAAATCCGGTCAGCGTGAGCTCCCGGCCATTCTTCTGGTCATAGAAAAAGAGCCGGTAAAGCATTGTCTTTTCAGTAATATTCTCCTGATCGACGATCAGATTGAACCAACCCTTCTTGACCGCACATTTACCGCCAAAAGCGGCTGCCTCGACATAACCCTCGATGTCATCGGTATCGTGCCCCGGCCTGGTAACAAATCGGTTAACCCCATTGATATTCATCGAAAGATGAAACATCACTCCATTTTTTTCTTCCCTGCCTCGTGCATAACCTTTTTGGTAGTCGGTTTCGCCGAGTGTCATAAAACCCTTCATTTCTTCGGTAAAACTCAAAATAGTATGAGCTTCATGAACCTCGGTCGGGAAATTCCCGTCAATCGGTTCAAACTCGATTCCATTTGCCGTGCACCAATCTCTTGCCTTTTTTACTCCTTGATTGACGGCCTCGGTCAGACGATCCTGACTAAAATTGATCAAATAGTGGAGCCCGACATCAGATTTTAGCTCTTTGACCTCGATGTGACGTCCGAATTCTCCATTTTCGCCCGATTCGATCAGTCGGTTATTCTCCCTGATACGTTTTAGGATCAAACGGTAATGTCCAACCGCGGATGTCTCGATGATCTGAAAATAGTTTGCCAAAAAGCCGTCATTCCACTCATCCCGGTCGCTGACGGTCCAGATCACCCATATCTCATCCGCACCGCGGCGGATCGCTTCCTCGATATTGGCGTCAGTCATAAAAACTGCATCAATATACGTCTCTTCATTGATCCGAACCGGAGGAAACCACATCGGCAGGGAAACGCAGGCTGCCAGAAGATCCTCGGTCATATCGCCCGGCTCAATAACTTCGATCTGCTTCTTTGAAAAATTAAAGACGTTAAACGTCCCGTTCAGATCTGACGAGCGGATCTTCTCCCAATCATATTTCCATGCAGTAAATACATTTTTGCGATAATTATCGAGCGTAAACATTGATTCGGCATAGAACAGCTTTACGAGCTCCGAGAGGTTAAAACTGATTCCTTCCCGCGGATTCAAGTTTCGCCAGTTGTTCGCGATCTCGTGCCCGGAGTTTCCGTTGCACATCATCGCCAGATTAAAAACTCCGCCCGAAGCAGCGTCAACATGGTCAAATTCGAGGCCCGCCTCGTCCAGCCAAACCTGCATCACACCCGCCTGAAAGGCGACCTTTATTCCGCCTCCGGCCAATATCAACGAACGCTTTTTATTATTTTCCATCCGTGCATTCATGATTCGCTCCTTTATGATCTGCAATTATGTGTTCGGCAAAACGGTTGGAAAGCGCGGCGATCGTGAGCGATGGGTTTGGTCCGACCGGACCCGGCATTACTGATCCATCGGCGACATACAGACCCTTTGCACCAAAAACTTCACCGCAACCGCTAACGACACCATCTTTATCATCAACACCCATCGCGCAGCCGCCGATCGGATGAGCGGTAAGTACTTGCTTGAAATTCCAACGGTAGGAAGGATTATCGGAATATTCCGCGCCCAAAGCCTGGGCGATCGCTTTTCCGGCCCGCCTGACGCGGTCGTAATAGCCCGCGGATTCCTTTATCCGCCAATCACAATCGAGATATTTATCATCTCGTAAAAACAAGTTTCCACTGGCAATATCGCGTCCCATCGCAAGCATCGGCATCGAACTCATCGCGCTTGTCGCTTCGCCGATAAGCCCGGAAATTTCAGCGCCCAGATCAGCATCACGGCTAAAACCAATTCTGTATTTGAGAATAATTTTTAAGAATTTTACCGACCGTTTTAGATATCCATAAAGCCCGGAGATCTCGGTCGCCCAACTGATCAGATTTGGATGGCCGCCGTCCTCTATATAAAAACCGCGACCCTTTTCACCCTCGCCGTCAAGCGTGTCTCCATACCTTAAGGCGGACGTGATCACCGGCCCAAAGCTTGGATCGAGCCTTCGCGGCACGGTCTTGCCATTCTTTCGCTCGATCGCTTTCATCACAAATGAAAGCAAATCACCATTTACCGAATAGCGCGAACCCAGAGTCTTACTGATTCCGGGGAAGCTTTGTTTGTTTTTTGAAAGAAGATACTGTGTGCCAAATGTGCCCGCTGAAAGGATAAGGTGATCGCAAAAAACTTCTTTTGTTTCGGCCTCGTAACCGGGCTCACCACACTTCTCAGGATCATGGATCAAGTATTCGACTCGGTATCGCCGTGTTCCTTCCCGGTTTGGCTCAAAAGATCTTACTTCACAAAGTGTTCGCACATCGGCCGGCGTTGTCTGATGGATCGCAGCCGAAATATAATTAAAGTCCAGCGTGTTTTTACTTCCGTAGTTGCAGCCGATATCGCATTCGCCGCAAAGGCGGCATGTTGTACGCGGCATTTCAAAACCCGCTCGCTCGGAGTGTATGTTTTTAAATCGCTCGTTGATCCTGGCCCCGATAAGAGGAGGATTGTTTGGATC
>JABDJV010000083.1 GCA_013003295.1 Pyrinomonadaceae bacterium
CCGTAAGAGTTGTTTGCGGTTTTCATTTGGTTGGTACTCGCCCGATGATATTGCCGGGGGCAATGCCTCAGAGATCTTGTCGTATCCGTAAACCCGTACGATTTCCTCTACCAGATCCTCATCCACCGCCAGATCGTGCCGCCAGGTTGGGCTGATGTATGTAGCACTGTCTTCTGAGTCGATACCAAGTTTGCTTAAAATTCGTTCGTTCTCGGATTCCGGGATATCGAGGCCCGACAGGCGTTTTACCTCTTCCTTCAAATCCGGCGCGCTTATTCTCTTCTGCGAAAACTTGTTTGGGTAAACATCGACGAACTTGTCAGCGGTTCCGCCAGCCAGCTCGCAGATTAATTCGGTTGCCCGGTTGGATGCTCGTACAAGATTGTCGATATCTACGCCGCGTTCAAAATGGTAGCTTGCTTCGGTGGAGAGGTTCAGCTTTCTCGATGTCTGACGAATATTGTCGCGATCGAAATACGCCACCTCGAGTAAAACATTGGCTGTGGAATCCGTTATTCCGGATATGGCTCCGCCCATAACACCGCCAATTGCGACCGGTTTTTCCGCGTCGCAAATAAGAAGCATTGTGGGATCCAGTATTCGCTCGGCCTCGTCCAGGGTGGTTATTTTCTCGCCATTCGCCGCCCTTCTTACCACGATCCTCTCATCAGAAAGCTTGTTTAGATCGAATGAGTGCATTGGCTGGCCGAGCTCGTGCATTACAAAATTGGTGATGTCAGCAACATTGTTGATCGGTCGCTCTCCGATCGCCTCGAGACGATTTCGAAGCCAATCAGGTGACTCGCCGATCTTTACACCTCTGATAATTCTTGCGGTAAATCGATGACACAGGTCCGGATCGCTGATCTTAACGAGTTCATTATCGTCTGAATCCGGCTGGTTTTCGGTGTAGGAAGGAAACTTGATCTCCTTATCCGCAAATGCAGAGATCTCGCGCGCGACACCAAAATGGGAGAGGCAGTCGCCGCGGTTTGAGGTAACTTCAATATCGAAAATGTGATCGTCGTGAGTTTGATGCATGCCGTCAAGCTCCAACCCAACAAGGGTCAGTTTTTCAGCGAGATCGTGCGGAGGGAGGTCGATATCGATAATTTCCTTGAGCCAGTTATAACTAATATTCATAAGCAAACTTAAAAAGTGCCACTAAACAAGCGTTTTACGCACAAAAAAAACCATCTTAATCAATAAGATAGTTTCTTAAGGTAACAAAAGATATCTTCTTAGCCAACCGGATGCAAATTCTCCAATATCGCTTTGTAATTCTCCAGTTGTTTCTCGTATATCGGAACCAGATTTTCGTATTCCGCGATTATTTCCCGAAGAAGCGTTTGGGTTACATCGGTTTTTTCGCCTCGCGATGCCTCACACATATCCTGGCACATCTTTGGAAGCTTGACAGCACCCATATTCGCCGCGCTGCCCTTGAGCTTATGCGCTTCCTTGTCGATTCGGTCCATATCCCCGCTTTGTACCGCAAACGACAGATCAGTTACCGATACCGGCAGATCCTCGACAAATAACTCAAGGCATTCTAATGTGACTTCCTCACCGCACGATTCACCAAGATCGCGCAGTCTTTCGTCGATCAACTTCGCTTCATTTGATTCCGTTGGATCAGGCTTCGACTCCTCGGCTGGTTTAAGGGAGGGTTTTTCCTCAGCCGAAATATGCATATATTTCGAGATCAGCTCGTTTAATTCGTTCTTCTTCGTCGGTTTGCTTATATAATCGTCCATTCCCACTGCAATACATTGCTCGCGGTCACCTTCAATTGCGTTTGCCGTAACGGCAATAATTGGAATTCTCCTCCCGGTATCCTTCTCAAGCTCACGGATCTTTTGCGTAGCCTGCAAACCGTCCAATACCGGCATCTGGCAATCCATCAAGATCATCGCATATTGGTTTTTGCCAATTGCGGCAATCGCTTGTTTGCCGTTTTCAACCAGGTCCGCCTTGAATCCAAGTTTCGCGATCTGGCTTAAGATCACTTTTTGATTTACCGGATTGTCTTCTGCCACCAAGATTACGCTCGGCAGACCCTTTATCGGCTCGATGTCGAATCTCGGGCTTGAATCCTTTGGCCGAATTGGGTCCTTTTTGGTACGTGATGTGGTATTGGGATTCGGGTCAATATACTCCTTTCCAGCGATCTCGATCAATTTTGCCTGCAGCTTGGATTGACGGACCGGCTTGTAGAGAAACGAATTTACCCCAAGATCCCGGGCTTCTTTGATATGTTCGTGATCCTTGATCGACGGCATCATCAAGATTTTCGCCTTTCTTAAAACCGGATCACTTTTAATACTCTCGGCGAGCTCGAGACCGTTCATTTCGGGCATATTCAAGTCGGCAATTACGATCTCAAAGGGTTCGCCCTGACTCGAGGCGGCCCTCATGATCTCAATCGCTCGTTTTCCGGAGTTTACTTCGTCCACGTTCATCCCGAGAAGTTTCACCTGCTGCAGGAGAATTTTTCGATGGGTGTCATTGTCCTCAACGATCAACATCCGTACACTTTTTAGCATATTTAAGGGTACCAGGGCCTTTTCTTTCGATGCTGATTCTTCGAACGGAACCGTAAACCAGAATGTCGAACCCCGATTCAATTCGCTTTCGATTCCAATCTCCCCGTTCATCATTTCGACAAGCTGACGGGAAATCGCGAGACCAAGACCGGTTCCGCCATAGCGCCGCGTAATCGAGGTATCTGCTTGTGTAAACGCATCAAAGAGCTGGGCCTGCGCTTCTTCCTTGATGCCGATGCCGCTATCCGAGACAGCAAAACGCAATCTGATTTTTTCGGTCTCCTCATCTTCCGGCGAAATTCGAATAACGATCTCGCCCTCTTCGGTAAACTTTATTGCATTGCTGATCAGGTTTGTGAGAATCTGCCGGAGCCTCGGCGGATCGCCCTTGACGCTTTTCGGTACGTTTGGATCAACGAAGACGGCGAGTTCCAGACCTTTACGCCTGATCGGCTGATCAAAGATGTCCATGATCGACTCGATTGTTTCACGAACGTCGAATTCGACATTTTCGAGTGTCAGTTTTCCGGCCTCGATCTTTGAGAAATCCAGGATGTCGTTAACGATATTCAAAAGAGCTTCGCCGCTTGAATTCACCGATTCGGCATAATCCCGCTGTTCATCATTCAAATCGGTCTCGAGAAGCAGCTCGCATAAACCGATGATCCCATTCATAGGGGTCCGGATCTCGTGAGACATATTCGCGAGAAACTCTGATTTCAGCTTTGCCGTCGCTAGCGCGGCGTCGCGGGTTTCGCTCAATTCATGCTCGAGACGCTTTTGCTTGGAAATGTCGCGCGCGACAGTTGAA
Organism: Pyrinomonadaceae bacterium; assembly: GCA_013003295.1. Classification (GTDB taxonomy): domain Bacteria; phylum Acidobacteriota; class Blastocatellia; order Pyrinomonadales; family Pyrinomonadaceae; genus Aridibacter. The sequence continues at coordinate 3,358 of JABDJV010000083.1, forward strand.
AGGTATTCGACTTCGCCGTGATTGTTGTAGTGTGCGAGGATCAGCTGCGATACCTGGATCTCGAGTCCGTTTGGTCGTTTCAGCGCCGTTTCGCCGATCCAGGAGCCGAATTTTATTGCGGTCGGAATACCTTCGCTTTGAACAAGCTCACCGGCCCAGCCGGGATAGTAGCTTACCATTCTAAGCTTCGAAATATTCGCAGACTTTTTGATCCCAAGCATTTCATAGCCAGCAG
>JABDJV010000095.1 GCA_013003295.1 Pyrinomonadaceae bacterium
GCGTAACTCTATACTCAGACCTCAGCACTCACTTTTTCGGCTGAGCCTTCGCCAATAAAGACTTCTTGGCATCAAACGCCTGTTCAAAAGCACCGCCTTGAACATTGCCGATTCGCAACGCGGCGTCATAAATCTGCATTGCGTAATCGTCCTGGTTGAAGTGCTCATAGATCCGGCCCAATGCGAAATAAGTAGATGAAATCAAAGCACGGTCAGACGGCGAAGCGTTTGCCAGCACACGTTTGTAGTAGTTTGATGCCGATACGAGCATGACGGAAACATCTTCCGGATCTGCAAGTGTTTCGGCCTCGATGCTTTTCGACCGACCAAGCGAATAGTATATCCGGGCGGTTTCGATCTTGTTTTCCTTATATTCGGAGAGAAGGGCCTTTAAGCGTGAATCCGCCTCCTCAAACTTCTTTTCTGTGAGAATCGCATCCACTTCATAAAGCGCCTTTGTAAGAGGATTCTCAACCAACGTTGTAACTTTTTGGGTCTTTCTTTTCTCGCGCGTTTTGATCGCACGCTGGCTTGCGACAAGGTTTTCTTCCAGACGCTTTTCCTCGGCTTTCGGATCGAGCTTGATCATCCAGTCAAGCACGGACCCCGAAATATCAAAACCCGATTGCTCAACACCAACGAGCTTTTCCGCGAAATAAAATGCAAATACAGCTCCGCGTTCATAGCTTTCGCTCAGCCTCAGGACAGCCTCATCAGACAGTTCCGCCTTTACCTTTTCAAGCTCACTGGCAACAGATCTTCTAGCCTCATCGGTTTTCATCAAGGCAATCTTTCTACGTGCCTGATCCGTGGCTAACTGGACTCTCCTGTACTGCTCTTCCCTTATGTCTGCTGCAGCAACAAGGGAACGCGCGACAACAAGAACAGGATCAGCTGACAAACCTGAGTTCTTTTTCCTTACGCTCGAGTACAGTGATCTTATTCCGGTACTCTTGAGCCTGATTTCCCTTGCTTCCCTCGTAACGAGCGGATCGAGTACGAACTGCAAAAAGGCCCGGCGCACTTCCGAAAGGCTCAAATCCGTTTTCGGAGGGACGATAGCAATATAGTCGTCTCCAATGTTAAGAAAGTTGATGTTTCCCTTGGCCTGAAAGAGATCGGGAACAATTGTAAAAGACCGCCTGTGTTCGATTGTCTCGTACTTCGCGAGTTTACTGTCCTCGCTTTCGATCTTAATTCGCTCAAGATAAGACAGCTGCGGCCTGGTGTGCAGGTAATCAAGCAGGTCACGAACCATTTCCCGGGCCGAAGGCTCCATGAAGTCTTTCTGTGCCTTGAACTCCTCGGCATAGGCTTCTATTTTTGAAGACACACCGGGATTCGAGTAAAACTCACGAACAAGCGGCGAGTAATCCAACACTTCCAGTACGGAATCCGGGAGATCGGTTGATCGTTCGGGTTCTGCCAGCATCGGTGCGTCCGAAAGGCTGTAAGCCATTGAAACGAAAGGAGAAGCGATTTCCGCTGGAGAATCATCTTGATGTCTGCTGCGATATCGGTCTACGAAAACCTTTAGTTTGTTCTTCAGAACCGGGTCGAAATCACTAAAGTCGTTCAAAACCCGTTTTCGGAACTTCTCGCCGTCTTCTGTCAAGACTGTTTGAATTCCGGCAAGCTCAAGGGTTGTCCTTACGGTTATCAACCGTTTGTCCGTCTTGATATTTACGCCGAAGCCCGATAATTCAAAATCGGTTCTGATCGACTGTCCTGCCGCAGACACTACCAGAAGCGCTGCAAAAATAATCACCAAAAAACTTTTCATAACTAAATGCACTTTCGAGCTGACTTAATACAGATGCCGAAAGACCATTGCGGGATGCAATTGCATCCAAAAATAAAGGACAAAGGAAACTAGTTCCTCTGTCCGATATCAAAAATGCTTAGCTCGAGTTATTCGTAACTCGCGAGAGCCTCGCCCTCATCATCAAACGTGTCAAAAACGGTCAGAAGCTTGGTAATCGCCAAAAGATCCTGAATCTTCTGAGTCAGGCTCAGGAGCTTGAGTTTGCCGCCTTCCTTATTTACTGCCGTGAAGCTTGAAACAAGCTCGCCGATTCCACTTGAATCGATATAACCGACATCGGCAAGATTCAAAAGGAGGCCTTTCTTGCCTTCACCCAACAGACGCCTGATCGTATTGCGGAGTGCCACACTGCCTTCTCCAATTGTAACCTTCCCGCTCATGTCCAAAATCGTTACGTCGCCTGCCTGGCGTTCAGAAATATTGAGTTCTGCCATTTTTATCTCCTAAAATTTATTTTTCGAAATCGGTAAAAAGAATTTACCAAAAAAGCACGTCGAAAACAAAAAAACTATTTGTTTTTAACCATTTTGACGAACATGCCACCTTCCGGGTGATTGTGCCATTCGACAACATCAACGAAGTTTTGCATGAATAATATGCCGCGGCCATTTTCCTTCATAAGATTCTCAGGGTTCGTTGGGTCGGGCACTTTCTCAACAGAAAAACCCTTGCCGTAGTCTCTGATCGTAATTTCAAGGCTCCGTGTATCGTCTACAAGCGTTATATCTACTGACTTTTCGTCATCCAAACAATTTCCGTGTTTCACTGCATTGGCCACGGCCTCCCGAACAGCCATATCTATTCCGAAGATGGCGTCGTCGGAAAATCCGTTCTCTTTTGCAAAATCGACCGTTTGGGTTACGGCCGTATCGATTGACTCGATAGTGCTTTGTATCGAAATCTTGATTTGCTTTTCAGCCAATGCCTTAAAAACCTTGTTAACGTATTGATTAGAACAACATAAGTTATCTTTACGAAGCGCCTGATGTCAAGAAATCGGAAGGGAAGGTAGGAAGGAAGGTAGGTAGGTAGGAAGGTAGGAAGGGGGGAAGGTAGGTAGGAAGGAAGGGAGGTAGGAAGGAAGGGAGGTAGGAGAAGGTATCCTTGCCTACCCGCCTACCC